>NZ_JBEXVE010000015.1:0-205371 GCF_040629205.1 Streptomyces sp. NPDC005962
TCAACAAGGACGCCGAGGCCCCGATCTTCGACCTGGTCGACTACGGCGTGGTCGGCGACCTCTTCGAGGTCGTCCCGCAGCTCACCGAGGAGGTCAAGGCCCGCAAGGGCTGACCGCCCGGCCGGTGTTCCCGTGAGGCCCCGTACGCACTGCGCGTACGGGGCCCCACGTGCGTCAATGGGGTGTTGACCTCCACACGGACCCCGTATAACTTCACTCTACGGATATTCGTTTCCGCAAGGCGGAAACTTCAGGTCGGTTCGGGTGAAGGTGAAAGGCGGAGGTGCGGGCATGACTCAGCACGAGACGGCGGGGACGAGCCTGTCGCGCGGCGTACACGAAGGGATCGCGGCGACCCTGGCTCCCGTCGACGCCGACCTCGCCCGCCGCTACCCGGGCGACTCCGGCACCCGCCAGCCCGTGCACACCGTCTACGTCCCCGCCGACGCCTTCACCGGCGGCACCGTGCGCGACTGGGGCGACCGGGCGCTCGCCGCCCTCGACGAGCACGCGCCCGGCGCGGGCGCCCTCGCCGCCGTCCTCGGCCTCCCCGACGAGCTGGCCGAGCCGGTGTACCGGCGGGTGCGCGCCAAGCTGGAGCGCGAGCCGGTCGAGGACCTGCGCATCGACTTCGAGGACGGCTACGGGCCGCGCCCCGACGCCGAGGAGGACGCCGCGGCCGCGCATGCCGCCACCGTGGTCGCCGCCGCCCACGCGGCGGGCACCGCACCGCCCTACGTGGGCATCCGTATGAAGTGCATGGAGGCCGCCGTCCGTGACCGCGGCATCCGCACCCTCGACGTCTTCCTCACCGGACTGATGGACTCCGGCGGTCTGCCGGACGGGCTCGTGCTCACCCTCCCCAAGGTGACGTACGCCGAACAGGTCAGCGCCATGGTCCGGTTGTGCGAGGAGTTCGAGAAGGCCCGCGGGCTCCCCGCGGGGCGGCTCGGCTTCGAGATCCAGATCGAGACCACCCAGGCCATCCTGGGCTCCGACGGCCGCGCCACCGTCGCCCGCATGATCGACGCGGCCGAGGGGCGCGCCACCGGGCTGCACTACGGCACGTTCGACTACAGCGCCTCCTGCGGCGTCAGCGCCGCCCATCAGTCCATGGACCACCCCGTCGCCGACCACGCCAAGGCCGTCATGCAGGTCGCCGCCGCGGGCACCGGCGTACGGCTCTCCGACGGCTCGACCAATGTGCTTCCCGTAGGCCCCACCGAGCGCGTCCACGACGCCTGGCGGCTCCACCACGGCCTCGTCCGGCGGTCCCTGGCCCGCGCGTACTACCAGGGCTGGGACATGCACCCCGGCCATCTGCCCACCCGCTACGCCGCCGTCTACGCCTTCTACCGCGAGGGCCTGGAGACGGCCTCGGCGCGGCTCGCGGCCTATGTGAACCGTACGGGCGGGGACGTCATGGACGAGCCCGCCACCGCCAAGGCGCTCAGCGGCCATCTGCTGCGCGGTCTGGACTGCGGCGCGGTCGACGCCGCCGAGGTGGAGCAGCTGACCGGGCTGGACCGCGCCGAACTCGACACCCTCGCCGGACGCGCCCGGCGCTGATCCGCATGGCCATATCCGCTCACCCCTCCGTGTCACCCGGGATGCGGGCCCGCCGGGGAGGGCGGGAGATGGTGGCATGGTCAGACGTGCCGTGTCAGCCCTGCTGATCGTGCTCGGCTGCCTGCTCGTACCGGTGTCCGTGCTGACCGTATGGGTCCACGGCATCGTCCTGGACACCGATCGCTACGTGGCGACGGTCGCCCCGCTGGCGACCGATCCGGCGATCCAGGAGTCGGCCGTGGACCATGTCGGCGACGCCGTCGACCTCCGGCACAACAGTCGGAAGGTCACCTCCGAGATCGCCGACTGGCTGCGCGACCAGGGCCTGCCGTCCCGGGCCGCCGACACCGTCGAGGGCCTGGCCCCCCAGCTCGACGCGGCCCTGGACCAGGCCGTACGCAAGGTCGCGACCCACATCGTGCACACCGAGGAGTTCGCGGCCGTATGGACCGGCGCCAACCGGGCCGCCCATACGGCCGTCGTGCACGCCCTCACCGGCGAGGGCCGGGGCCCGGTCGCGGTACGCGGCGACACCGTCACCCTGAACGTCGGCGCGGCCGTGGAGAAGGTCAAACTCCAGCTCGTTGACGCCGGATTCCCCTCGGCGAGCGACATCCCCGACATCCACCAGCGGACGATCCTCTTCCACTCCCATCAACTCGACCGCGTCAAACGGGCGGTACACCTGCTCGATCTGGTCGGCAACTGGCTGCCCACCCTGACCGTCGCGCTCGGCGCCACCGGCGTCCTGCTCGCCCGGAGCCGCCGCCGCGCGCTCGTCTGCGCCGCCCTCGGCGCCGCCGTCGCCTCGCTGGCGCTGGCCCTCGCCCTCACCGTGGCCCGCCGGTACTGCCTCGACCATGTGCCGCCGGGCGTGCTGTCCCGGGCCGCCGCCTCGGCCCTCTTCGACACCGTGGTGCGCTTCCTGCGGGTCACCGTGCTGACCGTGCTGGTGCTCAGCGCCGTCGTGGCGGCGGGCGCGTATCTGGCTGGGCCAGGACGGCTGCCGTGCGCCGTACGGGCGTCGGCCGAGCGCGCCGCCGACTCCGCCGCGCACTGGGGCGCGGCCCGTGGGATGTGTACCGGACGGGCCGGGGTCTGGACCGCGGACCACCGCCGCGAGCTGACCGTCGCGGCGCTGCTCGCCCCGGCCGCCCTCTTCGCGCTGTGGAACGACCCCACCGTGCTGACCGTGCTGTTCCTGGTGCTGGTCCTGCTGGCCGTCCTCGCGGTGATCACGGTGCTGGCGGCGACGGGCCGGGACCGGCTTTAGGGAGTGAGTTTCAGGGGGTGAGGATGAGCACGATGAAGAGCAGGCAGGCGGCGATGTTGACCACCCAGCTGTGGGTGTTCAGCCACTCCCGCAGCCGGGGCATCGCGCGCTGCGCCCGGGTACGGAAGACGAGGTAGACCAGCAGCGGCAGCGCCGCGATCAGCACGGTCGCGCCGATGAACGGCAGCGCCTCCGCCAGAGCCGCCCGGTGCTGCTCCAGAGACGCCCCCACCGTCAGCAGCACCACGATGTCCGACGGCATCAGCAGGATGACCAGCAGCCCGGTCGACAGGGCCCGCAACGGGCCCGCCTCCATCAGCGAGCCCAGCCACTTCGGCGGCTCGACCGACTCCCGGCGTACGAAATTCTTCACCGCCACCAGCACCAGCAGCCCCACCAGCACCAGCTGCACGATGGTCGCGACCGACCCCCGGTCAGAGGGGTGGCCCGGCGCGACCGCGTTGCCCAGCAGCGCGAAGATCCCCCGGGTGATGGCGACACCCACCGTCGTCGCGACCGCCACCCCGAGCAGGAACGCCGAGGACACCCGCACCGGCCGCGCGGTGGTCACCAGGATCACGGCGGCCACGATCTGCGGCCCCGCCATCATGGTGACGGCCAGCGGAAGAATCTGGAGGTCCATGGCTGCCCTTCCGGCCCCCGTCCGTCCTGCCTCCGCCCTGCGCCGTCCTGTCTCCGATCCTGTCTCCATTGGTACGCGGCCGGGCCCGCGGCGCACCCGGTGCTGCGCCGACCGGGGCCGCGTACCGGCCGCCGCCGTAGGCTGGAAGCGTCGGCTCCGGTGGTGGCGTCGGTCCCGCCGGTCATGTCCGACGGGAGGCAGACCATGAACTACCCACTGCTCAATGTGTTCTGGACCACGATGTGGATCTTTCTGTGGGTCCTCTGGCTGATGCTGCTCTTCCGGGTGATCGGGGACATCTGCCGCGATGACTCGCTCAGCGGCTGGGCCAAGGCGGGCTGGTGCGTCTTCGTCGTCGTCCTGCCCTTCCTCGGCGTCTTCGTGTACCTGATGGCACGCGGCCGCGGGATGGGCGGACGCGAGATGAAGCGGGCCGAGCAGGCGGAAGAGGAACTCCGGGAGTTCGTCCGGGGCACCGCGGGAACGAGCCACGCCGAGGAGCTGTCGCGGCTCGTGGAGCTGAAGAACCACGGTGACATCACGGCCGAGGAGTACGAACGCGCCAAGGCCAAGGTGCTCGCCGCATGAACGCATGACGAAAGCCGTCTCCAGCGTCCAGAACGTCGCTCAGGGCATCGTCCAAACGTCGCTCAGGGCATCGTTCAGGACGTCGTTCAAGACAGGGACGGAGGCAGTTCGCCGGAGCCGCGGGCGATCAGGCGGGTCGGCAGCACGACCCGCCGCGGTTCGCCGCTCGCGCCGTCGAGGCGGCGGAAGAGCAGATCCGCGGCGGTGCGGCC
This sequence comes from Streptomyces sp. NPDC005962, assembly GCF_040629205.1. Lineage (NCBI taxonomy): Bacteria > Bacillati > Actinomycetota > Actinomycetes > Kitasatosporales > Streptomycetaceae > Streptomyces > Streptomyces sp. NPDC005962. The sequence goes on from NZ_JBEXVE010000015.1 coordinate 4,286, forward strand.
GAGCTGGGCCGCGTCCTGGGCGACCACGCTGATGCCGGGGGAGAGCAGATCGGCCAGCTCGAAGTCGTCGAAGCCGACCAGGGCGACGGGAGCGGCGGGGCGGGGGCGCTCGGCGAGGACCCGCACCACCGTCACCGTCACCCGGTTGTTGCCCGCGAACAGCGCGGTGACCGGCTCGGCGGCGTCCAGCATGGCGGCGGCCGCGCCGCGTACCCGCTCCGGGTCGGTGGGACCCAGAGAGAGCCAGCCGTCGTGCACCGGCAGCCCGGCCGCGTCCATCGCGGCGTGGTAGCCGCGCAGCCGCTCGGCGGCGGTGTGGATGCCCGGCTGGTCGCCGAGGAAGCCGATCCGGCGGTGGCCATGGGAGATCAGATGGGCGACCGCGTCCCGCGCGCCGCCGAAGCTGTCGGAGAGCACCGCGTCGGCGTCGAGGCGGCCCGCCGGGCGGTCGACGAAGACGGTGGCGACACCGGCCGCTATCTCGGGGGCCAGATAGCGGTGGTCCTCGCCCGCCGGGATGACGACGAGGCCGTCCACCCGGCGCGCGCACAGGGCGAGCACCAACTCCTGCTCGCGGACCGGGTCCTCGGCGCTGGAACCGTTGATCAGCAGCGCTCCATGGTCCCGGGCGACCTCTTCGACGGCGCGGCTGAGCGGGCCGTAGAACGGGTCGGCGAGGTCTTCCAGGACGAGGCCGACGCTCGCGGTGCGCCCCTTGCGGAGGATGCGGGCGCTGTCGTTGCGGCGGAAGCCGAGGGCGGTGATCGCCTCCTGGACGCGGTGCTCGGTGTCGGAGGTGACGCCCGGCTCGCCGTTGACGACGCGCGAGACCGTTTTGAGGCCGACTCCGGCCCGGGCGGCGACGTCCTTCATCGTGGGCCGGGACCCGTAGCGGTGGGGTGTGGTGCGGCCGGCCATGTCCCGGGCGGTGTCGGTCACGGTGTGCTGGTCCCGTCGCTGATCGTCGTGGCGGAAGGGCGGAAAGGGGTGTCGAGCATAGCCTCTGGACAACGTTGTCAGCGGCAGGGAAGACTGTGGCCGCGTAACTGTGACACCCACGCCCACCAGGAGAGTCGACAGCCATGGCACGTGACCTCATCGCCGCGCTCGACATCGGCGGCACCAAGATCGCGGGCGCCCTGGTGGACGGCGGCGGCAAGCTGGTCGTACGGGCCCGGCGCGCGACCCCCGCGCAGGCCGACGGGCCGACGGTGATGCGGGAGGTCTCCGCGGTGCTCGGCGAACTCGGCGCCACCGCGCACTGGTCCCGGGTGGCCGCCGTAGGGATCGGCAGCGCGGGCCCCGTGGACGCCTCGGTGGGCACCGTCAACCCCGTCAACATTCCCGGCTGGCGTGACTTCCTGCTGGTCGCCGGGGTCCGGGAGATCACCGGCGACCTGCCGGTCACCCTGGTCGGCGACGGACCGGCGATGACCGCCGCCGAGCACTGGCAGGGCGCGGCGCGCGGGCGCGCGAGCGCGCTGTGCATGGTGGTGTCCACCGGGGTCGGCGGCGGGCTGGTGCTGAACGGGCGGCTCCACCCCGGCCCCACGGGCAACGCCGGGCATATCGGTCACATCAGCGTCGACCTCGACGGGGATCTGTGCCCGTGCGGCGGGCGCGGCTGCGTCGAGCGCATCGCCAGCGGTCCCAACATCGCCCGCCGGGCGCTGTCCGGCGGCTGGCGGCCGGGCCCGGACGGCGACACCAGCGCCGAGGCCGTCGCCGTCGCCGCGCGCGCGGGTGACCCGGTCGCGCAGGCCTCGTTCGACCGCGCGGCGCAGGCCCTGGCCGCCGGGATCGCCGCGACCGCCGCGCTCGTCGAGGTCGAGGTGGCGGTGGTCGGCGGCGGGGTGGCGGGCGCCGGTGATGTGCTTTTCGCGCCCCTGCGGCGCGCCCTGCGCGACTACGCGACCCTGAGTTTCGTGCGGGGGCTGGAGGTCGTACCGGCGCAGATGGGCACCGACGCGGGGCTGGTCGGCGCGGCCGCCGCGGCGGCCCAGGAACAGCGGCTGGAGGGTTTCGCCCCGGCGGGCGCGCCTGGCAGCCCGATTTAAGCCGCGCTGTCACCGGCTGCCCCTAAGCTGTTCGCTCACTGCTTGCGATGCGAGGGGACCGATGGTGGCACCGGGGGACATGGGCGGTGATCTGACCGGCAGACTGCTGGGCGGTCGCTACCGGGTGACGGGGCAGATCGGCCGCGGCGGCATGGGCGTGGTCTGCAGAGCGGTGGACGAGGTGCTGGGCCGGGAGGTCGCGGTCAAGGTGCTGCGCGCCTACACCGACGCGTCCGGCGCGGAGCTGGCCGATCTGCGCACCCGGATGCAGCGCGAGGCGCGCGCCGCGGCCCGTATCCGCCATTCGGGTGTGATCACCGTGCACGATGTGGCCGACGAGGGCGGGCTGCCGGTCATCGTCATGGAGCTGATCGACGGCCCGTCACTGGACGACCTGATCGACGAGCGCGGCGTCGTCGAGCCCCTGGAGGCCGCGCGGATCGGCGCGAAGGTGGCCGACGCGCTCGCCGCGGGCCATGACGCCGGGGTGCTGCACCGCGATGTGAAGCCGGGCAACGTGCTGATCGACCGCGGCGGTCGGGTGGTGCTCACCGACTTCGGCATCGCCAGCATGGAGGCGCCCGACGACGGCGCGTCCACCAAGCTGACCCGCAGCGGCGAGCTGATCGGCTCGCTGGACTATCTGGCGCCCGAGCGCGCCCAGGGCCAGGAGCCGGGCCCGGCCTCGGACGTATGGGCGCTGGGCATGACGCTGTACGCGGCGGTGGAGGGTTCGTCGCCGTTCCGCCGCACCTCCGTGTGGTCGACGCTGACCGCGATCGTCACCGAGCCGCTGCCGGAGCCCCGGCTCGCCGGTCCGCTGGCGCCCGTCCTGCGCGGGCTGATGGACAAGGACCCGGAGGGGCGTCCGACGGCGGCCGAGGCGCGGGAGCTGCTGGAGGACATCGCCGCCGGGGCCGCGCCGTCGCCCCGGCCGTCTCCGCCGCCGATTCCGCAGGCTGTGCGTGTGACGCGGACCCCGACCGCACCGGACATCGCGGCCGTGCGGCCGCCGGTGGGCGCCGGAGGCGGGGACGGCGGCGCGCCGGGACCGGGGCGCGGCCGGACGCGGGCGCTGGTGGCGGCGGCGGTCGCCGGTGTGGTGCTCGTCGGGGGCGGGGTGACCTACGCGCTGCTGGGCGGGGAGGGCGACGACCATACGACGACGGGCCAGTCGGGCCGGTCGGGCGGGTCGCCGGGCCCGACGGCATCCGGAACGCCGGTGTCCGGCGGAACGGCCCGTGAGGCGTCGGGCGGGGCGGACACGAGCAGCCCGCGGGCGAGCGGGGCGGCGTCACCACCGGCCTCGCGCCCGCCGGGCGGCAAGGACAAGGACGGTGGCAAGGACGACGGCAAGGGCGACACCGGGAAGGACCGCGGTGGCGCGGCCCCCGGCGCCGTCTCCCCGACCACCGCCCCCGGCGACGCCCCGGCCTGCAGCGACCTCGGCGGCGGCAAGTACAACTGCGTGGTGTGGCGCGACGCCACGTCGTACACCCACGGCGGCGAACCGGTCGGCGCGCTCAAGCAGGGCGTCAACTACTTCTACTGCCAGGAGAATCTGAACCGCCCGGAGCGGTACGGCAAGTGGACGAACGTCTGGTGGGCGAAGACGGACGACGACAACGGCAACAAGGACGTCTACGTCAGCGATGTGTACGTCCGGGGCGGCGACAACGACCAGCCCCTCCCCGGGCTGCCGGTCTGCTGAGGCAGAGACGGCGGCGAGGGGGAGCGGGCCGGTCGCCATGGTGGCCCGGCGTCAGCAGCTGAACGCCGCGTCCGCCCAGTCTCCGTGGTCGCTGGTGACCTCGTCCCCGCCGTCGGTGACGACGAGCCGGACCGTGCTCGCGCCGTCGATGGCGGCGGTGACGGCCTTGGCCGGGTCGGCATTGGTCAGCGTCCCCGTCGAGGCCACCTTGGTGCCGTCCGCCCACACCTCGAAGGCGACCGTTCCGGCGGTGCCCTCCTCGTCGTCCACGCCGACCTTCGCCGTGAAGTCGGTGCAGTGGCCGCCGGTGTAGTACAGGACCTCACTGGGCGCGTGCACGCCCAGACCCTTCGGGTAAGCGGTGCCGTCGAGGGTGATCGGATGGCCGTCGCCCGCGGCGTTCTCGCCGACGCTGGTGTCCTTCTCGACCGGTCCCCAGCCGTTGAGCGCGCTCAGCCACGGCAGATCGCTCGCGTAATGGGCCCCGGCGGGCGGCGCGACCACCACATTGACCTTCACGGGCAGCTCGGTGCCGACCTTGTCGCCGCGCGCCGAGCGATAGTCGGCGCGCACGTTCAGGTCGTACGCCCCGGGCTTGACGTCCTTCGGGGCGGTGACCTGCCAGCGGGTGGTGAGCCTGCTGCCGGTGGGCAGGGTGGCAGCCCGGGTCGGCCAGGTGGTCTTGATGCGCCAGCCGTCGGGGCCGGTGAGCCGGACACTGGCCTGGTGGGCCGCGGTGCCGCCGAAGTTGCGCAGCGCCGTCTCGACCGGTGCGGTGGCTCCGGCCTCGGTGAACGGGGCGGCGTCGACGCCGAGTTCGGCGGCGGGCGGGTAGGAGGCCCAGCGCCGGTCGGCGGAGACCCGGTAGAGCACCGTGCCATGGGCCGGGACGGTGGCCGCCACGGAGCCCGCGGTGTTCTGGTCCTGGTGCTGCCACAGATCGCGCAGCCGGTATCCGTCCGCCTGCGGCAGGCCGAGACGGGCGGCGGTGGTGGTGATGCGCTGCGGCCGGTCGGTCTCGTTGAAGAGGGCGACGGCGCGGCCGCCGTCCGCCATCTCCTTGGAGATCACCCAGCGTCCGCCCTCGGAGGACAGCACGGTGCCCTGCTTGCCCAGCGGGTCCTGGTCGACGGCGATGACGTCGCGGTTGCCGAGGATCTCGAACGCCCTGGCGTCGGCCTTGCGCAGATCGGTGCCGATCAGCAGCGGCGCGGCCATGATCGACCACAGCGAGAAGTGGCTGCGGTACTCGGTGTCCGTCATGCCGCCGTTGCCGACCTCCAGCATGTCGGGGTCGTTCCAGTGGCCGGGCCCGGCGTACGGGGCGAGCGGCAGGTTCTTCTTGGCGATCGACAGCATGCTGCCCCAGGTGTCACTGATGTCGCCGGTGGTGCGCCAGAGTTGGCCGACATCCGCCGCCCATTCCCACGGCTTGTTCTGCCCCCATTCGCACAGGCTGTAGACGATCGGATGCCCGGTGGTCTCGGACGCGGCCTTCAGCGCGTCCCGCATGGTGCGGTAGCGCTGCTTGGCGTCTACGCCTTGGTTATTGCAGTTGTCGTACTTGAGGTAGTCGACTCCCCAGTCGGCGAACTGCTGGGCGTCCGACCTTTCATGGCCCAGCGCGCCGGGGAAGCCCGCGGTGTTGCAGGTCTTGGTGCCCGCGCTGGTGTAGATGCCGATCTTGAGGCCCTTGGAGTGGACGTAGTCGGCGACGGCCTTGATGCCCTTCGGGAAGCGCACCGGGTCCGGGACCAGCTTGCCGTCCGCGTCGCGCTGCGGGAGCGCCCAGCAGTCGTCGAGGTTGACGTAGGTGTATCCGGCGTCCTTGAGCCCCTTGCTCACGAAGATGTCGGCGATGCCCTTGACCATCGCCTCGTTGAAGTCGGCCCGGCAGTGGGTGGAGTTCCAGTTGTTGAAGCCCATCGGCGGGGTGAGCGCGAGCCCGTCCCCGGGCGCGGCGGTTCCACCGGCCGGGGCGGTCTCCCCGGAGCGAGTGGGCTGGGCCGCGGCAGGCTGGGCCGCGGTGGGGAGGGTGAGACCGGCCGTGCCGAGCAGCGCGGCGGCCAGTCCTCCGATGATTCTCTGTCTCGCGGTGCGTAAAGAGCGGTGGCGCATGGTGGGGGTCCTCCGTTCTCAACGGGGTGACGCAGTGTCGTGGGCGCGTCATATGCGAGCGTTTACGGTAGGCCGTGTTGGAGTCTGTTGGAAGAGATGCGGTAACAGTTGTTCGATATCTCGTCAAAACCCTTGACTACGTGGCCTCTTGCCCGATGTGATCCAGCCACTCGCGTTCGGTTGTGTTTGATTGATCCTCTGTGGAGGGCCCATGGCACAGTCATCGTCAGGACATCGGATCTCCCGCCGGACGTTGCTCCGGGGTACCGCGATCGGAGCCGGGGCCGTCACCCTCCCGGCGGTCCTCACCGCCTGCGGCGGTCCGGGCAACGAGGTCAAGATGGGCTCCAACGCCTCGGATGCCGTGCCCCGCAAGGCGTTCGCCGAGGTGTTCGCGGCGTACGAGAAGAAGTCGGACAAGAAGGTCAAGGTCAACACCGTCAACCATGAGGCCTTCCAGGAGGGCATCAACCGCTATCTGAAGGGCACCCCGGACGACGTCTTCATGTGGTTCGCGGGCTACCGCATGCAGTTCTTCGCCGAGCAGGGGCAGCTCGCCGAGATCGGCGACCTCTGGAAGGGCTTCAGCGGTTTCTCCGACGCGCTCAAGAAGCAGTCCACCGGCAAGGACGGCAAGCAGTACTTCGTGCCGTACTACTACTACCCGTGGGCGGTCTTCTACCGGAAGAGCGTCTTCGAGCAGCACGGCTACGAGATCCCCAAGACGTTCGACGCGTTCCGGGCGCTCGCCAAGCGGATGGACAAGGACGGCCTCGACGCCATCGCCTTCGGCGACAAGGATGGCTGGCCCGCCATGGGGACCTTCGACTATCTCAATATGCGGGCCAACGGCTACGACTTCCACGTCTCGCTGATGGGCGGCAAGGAGTCCTGGACCGATCCCCGGGTCAAGCACGTCTTCGACCTCTGGCGCGGCCTCATGCCGTACCACCAGCAGGGCGCCAACGGGCGCACCTGGCAGGAGGCGGCGCAGAGCCTGGCGCAGAAGAAGTCCGGTATGGCGGTCTTCGGACTGCCCCACCCCGGGCAGCAGTTCGCCGCCGCCGACCGCGAGGACCTGGACTTCTTCCCCTTCCCCGAAATCGACTCAGCCTACGGCCAAGACGCGGTCGAGGCGCCGATCGACGGATTCCTGCTGGCGAAGAAATCCAAGCGGCAGAAGGAGGGCAAGGAACTGCTGAAGTACCTCGCCACCCCTGGCGCCGAGGAGATCTACCTCAAGCGGGACCCCAACAACATCGCGTGCAACGACAAGGCGTCCGCCTCGTCCTACAACGCGCTGCAGAAGAAGGCCGTCGAACTCGTCTCCGGCGCCAAGCAGATATCGCAGTTCATGGACCGCGACACCCGCCCCGACTTCGCGTCGCAGGTGATGATCCGGGCGATCCAGCAATTCATCAACAAGCCGGACGACATCGACACCCTGACCAAGGACATCGAGTCCCAGAAGAAGACCATATTCGCCGACAGCTAGGAGAACCGCGCCGTGCCGTTCACCACCGCGCGGCGTGCCAAACGGCGGGGACCGCGGAGGTTCACCTCCCGCGACCTCGCCGTCATCGGCGTGCTGCTGGGCATACCCGTCCTGCTCGACCTGGCCCTGGTCTGGGGCCCGACCCTCGCCTCCATCGGTCTGTCCTTCACCAGCTGGGACGGGATCGGCGACCTGCACTGGGTCGGCTTCGACAACTACCGGAACCTGTTCACCGAGTATCCGCCGTTCTGGCCCGCCGTACGCAACAATCTGCTGTGGGTGGCCTTCCTCGGCTGCGTCGCCACGCCTTTCGGGCTGCTGCTGGCCGTCCTTCTCGACAAGGGCGTGCGGTTCAGCCGCTTCTATCAGTCGACGCTCTATATGCCGGTGGTGCTTTCGCTCGCCATCGTCGGCTTCATCGCACAGCTGATCTTCTCCCGTGACCAGGGCGCGCTGAACGCGATTCTCGGCGACAAGAGCCATCCGGTGGACTGGATCGGCGATCCCGACCTCAATATCTGGATGGTGCTGCTCGCGGCCGCCTGGCGGCACACCGGGTACGTGATGATCCTCTATCTGGCGGGGCTCAAATCCGTCGATCCGTCGCTCAAGGAGGCCGCCGCGATCGACGGTGCGAGCGAGACACAGAGTTTCTTCCGGGTCGTCCTGCCCACGCTGCGGCCGGTCAATGTGATCGTCGGCGTCATCACGGTCATCGAGGCGCTGCGCGCGTTCGACATCGTCTACGCCATCAACCACGGCCGCAATGGCCTGGAACTGCTCTCCGTGCTGGTCACCGACAACATCCTCGGTGAGGCCAGCCGAATCGGATTCGGCTCCGCCATCGCCGTCGTCCTGCTCACCGTGTCCCTGGGATTCATCGTGACCTATCTGGTCCAGGAGCTGCGAGGGGAGAAGAAGGGATGATCACCGACATCCGTCCGGCCCCCGCACCGGCCGCGGGCCCGGTGAGCGGACCGGGGCGGCGGCGCCGGGTCCGCCCCGGGCGGCTCGGTCTGCACGCCTTCCTGATGACCGTCTCGCTGGCCTTCCTCGCCCCGCTGCTGCTCGCCGTCTACGCCTCGCTGCGGCCGTACGAGGAGACCGCGAAATACGGCTATTTCTCGTTTCCGCGCCATCTGTCGTTCGACTACTACCGGCAGGCGTTCACCGACTCCGGGATGGGCAAGTACTTCCTCAACTCGATCCTCATCGCGGTGCCCGGAGTGCTGCTGACGCTGTTCCTCGCGTCCTTCGTGGCCTTCTCCGTCACCCGGCTGAAAATGCGCGGCGGGCTCGTTCTGCTGATGGTGTTCACGGCGGGGAACCTGCTGCCGCAGCAGGTCATCGTCACCCCGCTGTATGTCCTCTTCACCAAGATCGAGCTGCCCTACTGGATGTCGGACTCGATGACGATGTACGACTCCTACTGGGCCGTGATCGCCGTCCAGGTCGCCTTTCAGGTCGGCTTCTGTGTCTTCGTTCTCGCCAATTTCATGCGCACCCTGCCGATCGAGATCATCGAGGCGGCGGTGGTGGACGGCGCCGGGGTGTGGACGCGGTACTGGCGCGTCACCCTGCCGCTGTGCCGTCCGGCCCTCGCCGCGCTCGGCACGCTGCAATTCACCTGGATGTACAACGACTTCCTGTGGGCGCTCGTCTTCATCTCCGACGGCGACAAGCTTCCCGTCACCTCCGCGCTCAACAATCTGCGCGGGCAGTTCTTCACCGATTACAACCTGCTGGCGGCGGGCTCGGTGCTGGTGGCGCTGCCCACCGTGCTCGTCTTCCTGCTGCTGCAGCGCCACTTCATCGCCGGGCTGACGCTCGGCGCCAACAAGGGCTGATGGGGCCTGATGAGGGCTGACGGGGGAGGGGCCGCTGTGACGAAAGGGGTCACGGTGTCTCTTGTGGCGCGTGGGGTTCCGCGGAATCAGACCCCCGCGGCACCCCTCGCGGCACCCCTCGCGACGGGGCCAGGACGGCGTGATCCGTAGCTCAGTCGTATTCGGGCGTTTCCGTGGCAGGGTGATGCGGGCAACTGTCAGGAGGCGATGGATTAGGGGGAAATGTGATCGTCTGGCTGAACGGTGCGTTCGGCGCGGGGAAGACCACCGCGGCCCGCGAGTTGGTGGACTTCATGCCCGGCAGCACGTTCTACGACCCGGAACTGGTCGGCAACGGTCTGCGCATGATGCTGCCGCGCAAGCGTCTGGAACAGGTCTCGGACTACCAGGACCTGCCGTCGTGGCGGCGGCTGGTCGTGGACACCGGGGCGGCGCTCATCGCGGAGGTCGGCGGCCCGCTCGTGGTCCCGATGACGGTCCTCAGACAGGAGTACCGGGATGAGATCTTCGGCGGCTTCGCCGCCCGGCGGATTCCTGTGCGGCATGTCCTGCTGCACACCGATGAAACGATCCTTCGCAGGCGTATAGCCGAGCGCGAGGAGATACCGGGCGACGCGGACGCCAGCGAGTCCGTGCGCCGCTGGTGCCTGGACCACCTCGCGCCCTACCGCGCGGCCCTGAACTGGCTGACCAGCGACGCCCATGTGGTCGACACCACCGGGCTCACCCCGCGCCAGACCGCCGAGCACATCGCCGACGCCGTCCGCGAGGGCGCCGGGAACTGCGACATCGTGCAGACGCCCGAGCCGACCGCCGAAACCCTGGCGGCCGGGGTCCTGCTCTTCGACGAGGCCGACCGGGTGCTGCTCGTCGACCCCACCTACAAGCCCGGCTGGGAGTTCCCCGGCGGCGTCGTCGAGCGCGGCGAGCCGCCGATGTGCGCCGGGCGCCGCGAGGTGGCCGAGGAGCTGGGCGTACGGCTGGACGAGCCGCTGCGGCTGCTGGTCGCCGACTGGGAGCGCCCCCAGCCGCCCGGCTACGGGGGTCTGCGGCTGCTGTTCGACGGCGGCCGCCTCGCCGCCGAGGACGCCCGGAAGGTGCTGCTGCCCGGCGGGGAACTGCGCGGCTGGCGCTTCGTCACCGAGACCGAGGCCGCCGACCTGCTGCCCCCGGTCCGGTTCAACCGCCTCCGCTGGGCGCTGCGCGCCCGCGAACAGGGCCGCCCGCTGTACCTGGAGGCGGGGGTCCCGGTGGGCTGACCGGAGTCGCCCCGCCGCCCCGCCGCCCCGCCGCCGTACGGCGCGTACCGCACTGCACGGCGGCGCCGATACGCCCCGGCGGCGCCGATACGCCCCGGCGGCGCATAGCCACCGGAGGGCGATTCCGATGTCCCGCAGGCGGCCCCGGCCCTAGCCCTGGCCCCGGCACCGGCCGCAGCCCCGGCCCGGCTTCCGACGCGAGCGGATCATCGGGCGGCGCCCGGCGCCCGGCGCCCGGTGAGTGGTGCGGCTCCGGCTGTGATCCGGAGCGGGGCTCGGGCGGCGGGTGTGAGGCGGGCTTGGCCGCCGGTGGCTGTGCGTCGGACTGGCCCTTCCGGGGGCGCCTCCGCCGTCTCCGGCTGCGAATCCGCGTCGGCCGTCACGGCGTCTGGGGGCCGCCCGCGTCTGCGGGGCGCCCGTGTGTGGTGGCCTCGCGCGCCTGGCGGCGGGCCAGGCCGCCGCGATGTACGAGTCGCGGTACGCGGTGGCCCCGCCCGCGCCCGGCGGCGGGGCTCGGGTTCAGCCCTTCTTGCTGTTCGCGTACCCGCCCAGGAACAGCGCCTCGGTGAGCGCGAGCTTCTCCAGCTCCTCCGGCGAGACGCTCTCGTTGACCGCGTGGATCTGCGCCTCCGGCTCGCTCAGGCCGATCAGCAGGATCTCCGCCTCCGGGTACAGCGAGGCGAGCGTGTTGCACAGCGGGATCGAGCCGCCCTGGCCCGCGGTGGCCATCTTCTGGCCGTCGTACGCCACCCGCATGGCCTCGCGCATCGCCTCGTACGCCGGGCTCCCGGTGTCCGCGCGGAACGCCTGGCCCTGGCCGACCTGCTCCACCGCGACCCGGGCGCCCCACGGCGCCGCCGCCTCCAGATGGGCGGACAGCAGCCGGTTTCCCTCGGCCGCGTCCACGCCCGGCGGCACCCGCAGGCTGACCAGCGCCCGCGCGCTCGCCTGGACGGAGGCGGTGGCGCCGATGACCGGCGGGCAGTCGATGCCCAGCACCGTGACCGAGGGGCGGGCCCAGATGCGGTCCGCGACCGTGCCCGAGCCGGTCAGTCCGACTCCGTCCAGCACCCCGGCGTCCTTCCGGAAGTCCTCCTCCGGGTACTGGAGGCCGTCCCAGGCCGTCTCCGGGTCGAGGCCGTCGACCGTGGTCGAGCCGTCCTCCGCGCGCAGCGAGTCCAGCATCCGGATCAACGCGGCGAGCGCGTCCGGGGCGGCGCCGCCGAACTGGCCGGAGTGCAGATTGCCTTCGAGGGTGTCCACCGAGACGCGCAGCAGCGTCATCCCGCGCAGCGTCGCGGTGACGGTCGGCAGGCCCACCCGGAAGTTGCCCGCGTCGCCGATCACGATCGCGTCGGCGGCCAGCAGTTCCGGATGCGCCTCGGCGTACCGCTCCAGACCGCCCGTGCCCTGCTCCTCCGAACCCTCCACGATCACCTTGACGTTGACCGGGACGCCGCCGTGCTCCTTGAGCGCGCGCAGCGCCGTGAGGTGCATGATCACGCCGCCCTTGCAGTCCGCCGCGCCGCGCCCGTACCAGCGGCCCTCCCGCTCGGTCAGCTCGAAGGGCGGGCTGATCCAGGCGTCCTCGTCCAGCGGCGGCTGCACGTCGTAGTGCGCGTAGAGCAGCACCGTCGGGGCTCCGGCCGGGCCGGGCAGGAAACCGTAGACGGACTGGGTGCCGTCGGGGGTGTCCAGCAGCGCCACGTCCCCGAACCCCTCGGCGCGCAGCGCCGCCGCGACCCACTCCGCGGCGGCCTCGCACCCGCTGCGCGGGAACTGCGCCGGGTCCGCCACCGACGGGAAGGCCACCAGCTCGGCCAGCTCGGCCAGGGCGCGGGGCTGCAGTGCGGCGACGGCGGCGGCGAGGTCCTGCTCCATGGGGGAACGCTCCTGGGATGCGCGGCGTTGGGTGATGATGTGCGGCTTGCTGCGGTGGCCCGATCATCCCACAGCAGGTTCGCGCAGAGGTGAGCCGTAGGATGCCCGGTAGGCGCATCAGGACGGGCGATTGGGAGCGGAAGCACACGTGAGCAGCGACAACGCAGCCCCGGACAAAGAGACGGTATGGGACGTCGTCGTGGTCGGCGCGGGGCCCGCGGGTGCCTCCGCGGCCCACGCCGCGGCGTGCGCGGGCCGCCGGGTGCTGCTGCTGGAGAAGGCCGAACTGCCGCGCTACAAGACGTGCGGCGGTGGCATCATCGGCCCGTCGCGCGAGGCGCTGCCGCCCGGTTTCGAACTGCCGCTGCGTGAGCGCGTCCACGCGGTGACCTTTTCGATGAACGGCAAGCTGTCCCGGACCCGCCGCTCCAAGCATGTGCTGTTCGGGCTCATCAACCGGCCGGAGTTCGACGCCGGTCTGGTCGAGGCGGCCAAGGACGCGGGCGCCGAGGTGCGTACCGGCGTGGCCGTCAGCCGCGTCGAGCAGCACGGCCCGTCCGTGCCGGACCGCCGCACCGTGGCGGTCGTCCTCTCGGACGGCGAGACGGTGCTGGCGCGGTCCGTGGTCGGCGCGGACGGCAGCGCGAGCCGGATAGGCGCGCATGTCGGGGTGAAGCTGGACCAGGTCGACCTCGGCCTGGAGGCGGAGATCCCGGTTCCGGACACGGTCGCGGAGGACTGGGCGGGCCGGGTGCTCATCGACTGGGGCCCGATGCCCGGGAGTTACGGCTGGGTCTTCCCCAAGGGCAAGACGCTCACCGTCGGCGTCATCTCGGCGCGCGGCGAGGGCGCCGGGACCAAGCGCTACCTGGAGGACTTCATCGCCCGGCTCGGCCTCGCCGGATTCGAGCCGAGCATCTCCTCCGGCCATCTGACCCGCTGCCGCAGCGACGACTCGCCGCTCTCCCGCGGCCGGGTGCTGGTGTGCGGGGACGCGGCCGGGCTGCTGGAGCCGTGGACCCGGGAGGGAATCTCCTTCGCGCTGCGCTCGGGCCGCCTCGCGGGGGAGTGGGCGGTACGGATCGCCGAGGCGCACGACGCGGTGGACGCCCGGCGCCAGGCCCTCAACTACGCCTTCGCGATCAAGGCCGGTCTCGGCGTGGAGATGGGCGTCGGCCGCCGGTTGTACGCGGCGTTCGCCCGCCGTCCCGGGATGTTCCACGCCGCGCTCACCGGCTTCCGCCCGGCGTGGCGCGCGTTCACGAAGATCACGCGCGGCACGACGACACTGGCCGACCTCATCCGCACCCACCCGGCGGCACGCCGAGCCCTGGCGGCGTTGGACAAGGGATAACCGGGCGCTCCCGCGGCCGCGGTGGTCACGCGGCGGTGATGCGGAAGACCGGGTGCATGGGAGCGATCCGGGCGAGTTCGGTGTCGGAGGAGGCGGCGGTCACGCCGTCGAAGAAGGCGCCGACCTCCCACCCCCACCGCTTCAGATAGGCCCGCAGCACCGCCGCCTTCTCCTCGCCCTCGGGCAGTTCGGCGGCGGTGAACGGCCGAGTGCCGCGGCCCTTGCGCAGCTGTCCGCCCCCGGCCGCCCGCAGGTTGCGCACCCACTGGGCGTTGCCGCGCGCCGAGACGAGGTACCGGGTGCCCTCCAGGGCCAATGGGTTGACCGGGACGCGCCGCAACGCCCCGCTGGCCCGGCCGGGCACGGACAGCTCCGCCGCGCCGAAGAGGCTGAGCCCGCGGCGCGCCAGCCAGGCCACGGAGCGGTGGAGGGGCGCCTCGAAGCGGCGGGGCTCGATGTAGTGCTGTGTCATGACGTCCTCTGTCTGCCGTGGACCGGGAGAGAGCGGTGCTCTCGTTCAGGAGCATTGTGCACAGAATGTCCCAACACGGCAAGAGCGGTGCTCTCGTATTGGGTCGCCGCTCCCATGCGGTGGCAGACTGGCCGCATGACCGCGATCCGAGGGGCCAGAGAACGGGCCCGCGCCGAAGTGACCGCCGCCATCAAGGAGGAGGCGCGTCGCCAACTGGCCGACCAGGGCGCGGCGAAGCTGTCGCTCCGGGCCGTCGCCCGCGAGCTGGGCATGGTCTCCTCCGCCCTCTACCGCTACTACCCGAGCCGCGACGAGCTGCTGACCGCGCTCATCGTGGACGCGTACGACGCGATCGGCGCTGCCGCCGGTGGCGCGCTCGCCGCGACGCGCGGCGACGACGATCCGGTGGCGCGCTGGACCGCGGTCTGCCGGGCAGCCCGGGGCTGGGCGCTGTCCCACCCGCATGAGTACGCGCTGATCTACGGCTCCCCGGTGCCGGGCTACTCCGCGCCCCAGGCCACCGTCGTCCCCGCCTCCCGCGTCGCCCTCGCCCTCATCGCCGTCGCCCGCGACGCCCACGCCACGGGCGCCTTGCGAGTACCGGAGGAGGCGGCGCTTCCGGAGGGGGTGCGGGCGGACGTCACGACGCTGGCAGAAACCCTCGGCACGCTCGGCACCGAGCTGCCCGCCGCCGCGTTCGCGGCGCTCGCCGCGGCGTGGGCGCAGCTGTTCGGGCTGATCAGCTTTGAGCTGTTCGGCCAGTTCCAGGGGGTGGTGGAGGCGCGCGAGGAGTTCTTCACGCACACGGCCGCCGCCCTGGGGCGGCAGGCGGGCCTGAGGTAGGGGGCCGCCTCCGGGGGCTACTCCGGTGGGAGTACGGGGGGCCACCGCGCGCGGGGGACGCTGTTCTTGGGGGGCCGGTTTAGCGTTACCGGTATGCACGCATTCACGGGGGAGCGGGGGTACGGGCACGGGCCGGGCGGGTGGTGGCGCGGCGGGCCGTTCGGGCCGCCGGGGGCCGCTGTGCCCTGGCGCTCCTCGCTCGGTGTCGCCGTCGTCCAGCTGGTGGGCACGGGGTTCGCCGCCCACCGGCAGCCCGGCCGGACGGACCTTGGTCCCGGTCTCTACGCGCTGCTCCTGGCTGGGCCCGCGCTGCTGCTTCTGCGCCACCGCCACCCCCGGCTCACCGTCCTCGGTACCTCGGCGGTGGCCCTGGGCTATCTCGCCGCGGGCGGACCGGCCGGGCCGGTCTTCCTCAGCGTCGTCGTCGCCTGCGTCGCGGCCGTCGCCGCCGGGCAGCGGGTGGCGGCCTGGTGCGCGGTCGGCGGGCTGTGGGCGGGGTGGCTGCTGATCGCGCACTGGCTCTACCGCTGGCTGCCGCCCCCGGGCGACCGGGCTGCCGGATGGGGGCAGGAGGTGGCGGTGGCGGCCTGGGCGGCGGCGGTGCTCGCCGCGGCCGAACTCGTCCGCGTACGGCGCGAGCGGTGGGCCCGCGAGCGGGCGGAGCGCGCGGCGGCCGTACAGCGCCGGGCGGATGAGGAGCGGCTGCGGATCGCCCGCGAACTGCATGACGTCCTCGCCCACAGCATCTCGGTCATCAACGTGCAGGCGGGGGTCGGCCTCGCCCTCCTCGACCAGGACCCCGAACAGGCCCGCACCGCGCTGACCACCATCAAGGCGGCCAGCAAGGAGGCGCTGGGCGAGGTCCGCCAGGTCCTGGACACGCTGCGCGCGTCCGGCGCCGCGCCGCGCCAGCCCGCCCCCGGGTTGGACCGGCTGCCGGAGCTGACCGAACAGGCCGCGGGCGCGGGGCTGGCGGTGGAGGTGGCGACGGACGGCGTACGGGCCGCCCTGCCGCCGGGCACGGATCTGGCCGCGTTCCGTATCGTCCAGGAGGCGCTGACCAACATCGTCCGCCACTCCGGCTCACGGACCGCACGCGTCCGGTTGTCGTACGCCCCGGACGAGCTGGAGCTGCGGGTGGACGACGACGGCCCGGCGACCTCGGACGACACGGCGGACGGCGCGACGGGCGGCGGCAACGGCCTGGTCGGCATGCGCGAGCGCGCCGCCGCCCTCGGCGGCACGGTGGAGGCGGGCCCGCGCCCGGACGGCGGCTTCCGCGTGCACGCGCGCATCCCGCTCAAAGTGACGCCCGCCGCGACCGCCCTGCCCGCCCCGCCCGCCGCGAACGAGGAGACACCGTGAGCCCAGTGATCCGCGTCCTGCTCGCCGACGACCAGCTTCTGGTCCGCGCGGGCTTCCGGGCGCTGCTGGCCGCCCAGCCGGACATCGACGTGGTCGCCGAGGCCGCCGACGGAGAGCAGGCCCTGAAGGAGGTGCGGGAGCACCGCCCCGATGTCGTGCTCATGGACATCCGCATGCCGCTCCTCGACGGTCTCGCCGCGACCCGCCGGATCACCGCGGACCCTGCCCTCGCGGAGGTGAAGGTGGTCATGCTGACCACCTTCGAGCTGGACGAATACGTCTTCGAGGCCATCCGCGGCGGTGCCTCCGGTTTTCTGGTCAAGGACACCGAACCGGAGGAGCTGCTGCGCGCCGTACGGGCCGTGGTCGACGGTGACGCGCTGCTGTCGCCCGGCGTCACCCGCCGCCTCATCGCCGAGTTCGCCGCCCGCTCGAAGGAGCCCGCGCCCGCCTCTGTCCTCGGGGAGCTGACCGAGCGGGAACGGGAGGTGATGGCCCTGGTCGGGATCGGCCTGTCGAACGAGGAGATCGCGCGGCGCCTGGTCGTCAGCCCGCTCACCGCCAAGACCCATGTGAGCCGCACGATGATCAAGCTGGGCGCGCGTGACCGCGCCCAACTCGTGGTCCTCGCCTACGAGTCGGGACTGGTGCGCCCGGGATGGCTGGGCTGACGTCCCCAGCCCGTTCAGCCGGGCGTCAGAACAGCGCCTCCGGACTCGCGGCCTCCCGCGCCGGAGCCTGAACCGGGGCCGTCGTCTCCGCGTCCGCCGCGGCCGCGCCGAGCGGACGGCCCGCCAGCAGACGGCCGTCCAGCAGCAGCGCGCGGCCGTCCGACGCGGTCAGATGGATGTCCGGGCCCGCGACGCCCTCGACGCGGCCCGCCACCGTGCGATCGGCAGCGAGCCGGATCACCCCCTGCACCGGACCCAGCCGCTCCAGATGGAACGCCTCGTCGTGGTGGACCGGCGCGAAGGCGGTGAGGGTCAGCGACTCCGGCAGACCGCCGAGCCCCCGCGCCCGCGCGTGCAGCGCCGCGAGTTCCTCGGCGCGGCGCTCCCGGGGCGGCGGCGCCTCGCGCGCGGCGCGTTTGGCCGCGTACGGGAACCGGTCCGGGATGCCCAGCGCGGCGCCCAGCACGGCCTCCGCGCGGCGCGCGGCCATCAGCGGGCCGCGGCCGAGCAGGGCGTACGAGAGCGCGGCCTGCTCCAGCAGCCGTACGCCCTCCCGCTCGGCCGCCGTGATACCGGCCTTGACCAACCCCGGCCCGAACCAGGCGAGGTAGACGTCGTACGGGCGGGGGTCGTCGGTGCGGGTGTCGGCGGCGACCGAGTACGAACGGTCGAGCCGGGCGCAGTCCGCGCACTGGGCCGAGACGGCCGACGGTGCCACCTCGGCGCCGTCCGGGCACGGGGTGTGCCGGGCGCCCCGGCGCACCCCGGTGCAGTGGCGCCCGGGCCCGGTGGTGAAGGCCAGCGGACGGCCCCGCGCCAGCGCGGACGTCCGCTCACCGTGGTCCGGGTGACGCCAGACGAGCGCGGGGCCGGAGCCGGCGGACCAGCGCAGCCCCGCGCATCGCCACCGCCGGTCCCCGGTCATTCGCGCCGCCGCTTGTGTGGAAGCGGCCACAGCACCCGTATGACGCGGTAGGCGAACCCGGCGGTGGCCGCGGTGGCGGCAGCCGCCCGCCACACGGTCTCCTGGGCCGGCCCCAGCTCCCAGAAGAGCGCGGGGCTCGCGACGGCGACGAAGAGGACGGCCGCCAGCAGCCCGCCCGTGACCAGGGCGAACACGATCTCCACGGTGAGCGCGTCCCGGTCGGCCTGGCTACGGGGTCCGGTCATCCGGCATCAGTCCTCTGTCGCGTCCGCTGTTACGTCCGGCCACCAGCCCCATCCTGTCCGCTCACAGGCTCGACCGCTCCCGCCACACCTGCGCCAGCGACAGATCGCCCTTGCCGCTCAGCGCGCTGTACGGCAGCCGGTTCCACGCCACCATGTACAGCTCGCCGGCCGGGCCGGTCAGCTCGCAGTCCGCGTCCCCCGCCGCGTCGCGCGTGGTGTGCGGGATCTCTTCGCTGAGCCGCACCGTCCAGACGGCGTCGGTGTCCGTGGCCCGCAACCGCAGGGTGCGCGGGGTGTCCGTGCGCACCCGGCTGCGCTCCATCCCGTGCAAAAGGATCAGCAGCTCGTCGATTCCGTCCGCCGCGAAGGCCGGGGCGAAGGGCGAGTGGTCCGCGCCCAGCGCCGATTCCGCGTCGACCCGGTGGATCGCCGTCTCGTGGGCCTGCCGCCGGGCCCAGAACGCCAGCGGCGGGGTGTCGGGCACGAAGGTGTAGCACTCGACGGCCGGATCGGCGTCGGTGAGCGCTTTGACCAGCGCCCGATGGCTTTCCCGGTACCAGGCCACCAGCTCGGCGCCGTCCTGCTCCGGCTCGTCACCCAGTTGAACCCGCTCCGTCAGGCCCTCGGTGACATAGCGGGTCACCCATCGGTGCACCCGCCCGGCGTGCGACAGCAGCTCCCGGACCTGCCATCCGGGGCAGGTGGGCACCCGGGCGTCCGTGCCCGCCTTGGCGGCGGCGTCGGCCAGCAGGTGTCCCTCGCGGTCCACGACGTCGATCAGCTCGGCAATCTCCATGGCGGAATTCTGCCAGCCACCACCGACATGCGGGGTGACGTGGCGGAATTCAACCTGGTCCGGGGCGTGCGGCGTTGCGGGTGGCGTACGCGACGACGGCCGCGACCGCCGCCAGCGCCGCGACCGTGGTGAGTGCGGCGGGCAGCGAGAGCCACTCGGTGAGGAAGCCGATCGCGGGCGGGCCGAGCAGCATGCCGCCGTAGCCGAGGGTGGAGGCCGCGGCGACCCCGCTGGGGCCGGTCAGCGCGCCCGCCCGGGCGATGGCCACCGGGAAGAGGTTGGCCAGGCCGAGCCCGGTGACCGCGAAGCCCAGCAGGGTGAGCCAGACGGTCGGCGCGAGCGCGCCCAGCAGCATTCCGGCCGCTGCCGTGGCGCCGCCCGCGGTCAACGTCGCCGTCTGGCCGAGCCGTTCGAGCAGCGTCGTACCGGACAGCCGCCCGATGGCCATCGTCAGCGCGAAGACGGAGTAACCGGCGGCGGCGACGCCCGCGGACGCGTCGAGGTCCTGGTCCAGATGGAGCGCGGCCCAGTCCGCCATCGCCCCCTCGCCGTACGCCGTGCACAGGGCGATCAGGCCGAATACCGCCACAAGACGGCGTGCGGGGCCCCGCCGCGCGCCGGTGGATGCCCCGTCCGCCGGGCGCGTAGCGGTTTCGGGCGGCGACGGTGGCGGCGGTGGCGGAACGGAGAGCAGCGTCCGGCCCGCGGCCGCCGCGAGCACCAGCCCGACGGCGGCCAGCAGCGCCAGGTGGCGGGTGGGGGAGAGATGGTCCGCGATCAGCCCGCCGAGTCCCGCACCGGCCATGCCGCCCAGGCTGAACGCCGCGTGGAAGCTGGGCATGACCGGTCGGCGCAGCGCGGCGATGAGATCGACGGCCGCGCTGTTCATGGCGACGTTGAGCCCGCCGAAGCCGGTGCCGAAGACCAGCAGCACCAGGCCGAGGGCGAGCGCGGAATGGGTCAGCGGCGGCAGCGTGACGCTGAGCGAGAGCAGCACGGCGAGGGCGACCGTCGTGGCGTGGCTGCCGAAGCGGCGGCAGAGCCACCCGGCGGTCATCATGGTGGCCGTGGCGCCCACCGATACGCACAGCAGGGCGAGGCCCAGGGCGCCCGCGGAGGCACCCGTCTGGTCCTTGATAGCCGGAATACGGGCCACCCATCCGGCGAACACGAAGCCGTCGAGGGCGAAGAACACGGTGAGGGCGGCGCGGAGTTGGGAAAGGGCGCGCTCCGGGGTGGCGGCGGCGCGTTTTCCCGGAATGGCCGTCCATGTTTTGTTTGATGTCGGCACAAAGTGAGAATAGAGGCGTGACCCAGACACGGACAAGGATCGAGCGGGGCCGGGGCGCTCTCGGCCCGGCACTGGCGCTCGTACACACCGGCCGCGCACCCACCCGCGCGGTGCTCACGACCGAACTCGGGGTGACCCGCGCGACCGCGGGGGCCGTCGCCGCCGAGCTGGAGGCGCTCGGCCTGATCGAGGTCGACGCGCGGCCGCTCGGCTCCGCCGGGGCGCAGGGCCGCCCGTCGCACCGGCTCGCGATCGCCCCGCGCGGGCCCGTCGCGCTCGCCGCCCAGGTGCACGCCGACGGCTTCCGGGCGGCGCTCGTCGGGCTCGGCGGGAACACCGTCGCCACCGCCCCCGGCTGCATGACGGTGCCCGCCGATCCGGCGCATGTCATCGACGCGGTCGTCGAGGCCGGGGCCCGGCTGCTGCGCGAGACCGGCCGCCGCTGCGTGGGGGCCGGGCTGGCCGTGCCGTCCGCGGTCGCCGAACCGGAGGGCACCGCGCTGAACCCGCTGCACGTCGCCTGGCCCGCGGGCGCGCCGGTGCGCGAGCTGTTCACCCGGAGCCTGGCCGCCGCGGGAATCCGCGGCGCGGACGGGGAACCCCTCACCGGCCACGCGGGCAACGACGTCAACCTCGCCGCCCTCGCCGAACACCGGCACGGCGCCGGGCGCGGCTCCCAGCACCTGCTGTGCGTCGCCACCGGGCACCGCGGCGTGGGCGGTGCGCTGGTCCTCGACGGGCGGCTGCATACCGGCAGCGCGGGGCTCGCCCTGGAGGTCGGCCATCTGACCGTCAACCCCGAGGGGCCGCCCTGCCATTGCGGCAGCCGCGGCTGCCTGGACATCGAGACCGACCCGCTCGCCTTCCTCGACGCCGCCGGGCGCGACCCCGGTCCCGAGGGGTCTCTGCTGGACCAGTCCCGCGGCCTGATCCGCGAGGACTACGCCGATCCGCCGGTGCGGGCCGCCGCCGAGCAGCTCATCGACCGCCTGGGCCTCGGGCTCGCCGGGCTCGTCAACATCCTCAACCCCGACCGCATCATCCTCGGCGGCCTCCACCGCGAGCTGCTGGAGGCCGACCCGGAGCGGCTGCGGGCGGTCGTCGCCGAGAGCAGCTTGTGGGGGCGCAGCGGGGGCGTGCCGATCCTGGCGTGCGCCCTGGACCACAACGGTCTGGTGGGCGCGGCGGAGCTGGCGTGGCAGCCGGTGCTGGACGATCCGCTGGCGGCGCTGGGCGTGGCGTAACCGCGCCCGCATCTCCTCGGCGGTATGGCGGATGGGCGGTGTACTCCCCGCGGACTACCTGAACCGCCCTCGCCCGGAGGACGACCCGGGCGCCGCCGGGCGGGACGCTCGGAAGCGACCTTGCGGAAACCACCGAGGAGCGCGATCACTATGAACACCCTGGCGCACGGCTTCGCCGACGGACCCGGACCCGGGCCGTGGATTCTCTTCTTCCCTCTGATGTGGGCGCTGGTCGTCGGCGGCGGGCTCGTCCTGCTGCGGCGGACGGTGTGGCGCGGACGCGCCCCCTGGCGGCAGGGCCGCCCGGCGTTCGGCGAGCAGTCGCCGATCGCGGTGCTCGGGCGCCGCTTCGCGGCCGGGGAGATCGACGAGGACGAGTACTGGCGCCGGTTGTCCGTCCTGGACGAGCAGTTCGGCCGACACACCAAGGGCGGTGTCGGCTGAACGCTCGGGGCTCAGTGGGATACGGCCGATCGGGCGGCCGGTGCCCGCTCCCGTACGGGCGCCGCCGCCGGGGCGGGAGCGGGCGCCGCAACCGGGGCCGGGGCGGCCACCGGAGAGACCGGAGTCACCGGGGCCGGGGCCGGGGCGACGGGTGTCGCCGGGCGGGACAGGTTCGCGTGGTGCGGCGGCGCGGTGCGGCCCGCTCCGTACGCGGCGTACGGCGAGCTCGTCACGGTGGCGGGCCGCGGCACGGCCAGGGTGAACCAGACGACCTTGCCGCCGCCGTCGTCCCGTACCCGCATTCCCCAGTTCTGGCTGACCGCCGCGACCAGCGCGAGCCCCCGGCCGTGGGTGGATACGGGGTCGCATTCGCGGAGCCGGGGCAGCCGCGGGTCCTGGTCGCGGACCGATACCGTCAGCTGGTCCAGCACGAGGGCGATCTCCACCGTGCACTGCTTGTCCGGCTCGGCGTGCCGGTGCACATTGGTGAGCAGCTCGGTGACACCGAGCGCCGCCGGGTCGATGAGCGGATCGAGATGCCAGTAGCGCAACTGCGCCGACACGATTCTGCGGACCTGACCGATCCGCGACGGCAGGGCTTGCAGCTCCACCGTGCAATGCCTGCTAGGACGACTGATCACGGCTGCGACTCCCTGAAGAAGTTGGGGCTAGCCTGATGCAGATGCGGGCGACGAACGCGTTCAGCAGTGGTGGCTGCCGTGCGCGACCGGTGGGCCGGTTCTCAGCGTCACCGCTTGTTGACCCTCAGTGATACTGATGCTCGTCCAGGGTCGGTCCCCCCGCGCGCATGCGCAACTCGGCCGCCTTCACCCCTTGAGGACGTGGTCCCGGGCGGATCGGACCGCGTCGAGGAAGCGGCCGGCGGCGCCGGACCCGGTGGGCTTGGCCGGGTCCTGCTGACCGAGGGTGAGGCGGTAGCGGGTGCCGTTGACGGTCGCCATGGCCTGGTCGCCGTCCACGAACCACGGCTTGCTCGCCCGGACCGACTGCACGGGAGCGCTGTCGATCTCGCGCCCGTAGCTGGTCAGCAACTGCAGCCTGCCATCCTTGATCGAGACTTGGCCGGCGCGGGTGACCGAGCGCAGGAATCGCTCGATCCGTACGCCCCTGGCGTTGAACTCGGTATCGGCCATCACGACCGCCTCCCCGGTGGCTCCGACTGGCAAGCGCGCTGCTGCCTATTCTCCCTGCTGCGCAGTGTGCCCGTGACCGGGCCGGGGCACCAGGGCGCACCGGGGTCCCTTTAGGATCGAAATGGACCGAGTATGCCACTCGGACCGGGCACGGGGCACAAGCACGAGGAGCGGCGTGGACAGTACAACGCGGGTGGTCGTCGACACGGTTGACGTGGACCGCAGCGACCACGGCTACCGGGACTGGCTCAAGGAGGCCGTCCGGAAAGTACAGGCCGATGCCCAGCGATCCGCCGATACCCACCTGCTGAGCTTTCCGCTCCCGGAGCGGTGGGGAATCGACCTCTACCTCAAGGACGAGTCCACCCATCCCACAGGGAGCCTCAAGCACCGGCTCGCCCGCTCGCTGTTCCTCTACGGGCTGTGCAATGGCTGGATTCGCCCCGGCAAGCCCGTCATCGAGGCGTCCAGCGGTTCCACCGCCGTATCCGAGGCGTACTTCGCGAAGCTGATCGGCGTCCCCTTCATCGCGGTGATGCCGCGCACGACGAGCCCGGAAAAGTGCCGCCTGATCGAATTCCATGGCGGCCAGTGCCATTTCGTGGACGACCCACGGAAGATGTACGAGGAGTCCATCGCGCTCGCGGGCGAGTCCGGGGGCCATTACATGGACCAGTTCACC
Organism: Streptomyces sp. NPDC005962; assembly: GCF_040629205.1. NCBI lineage: Bacteria > Bacillati > Actinomycetota > Actinomycetes > Kitasatosporales > Streptomycetaceae > Streptomyces > Streptomyces sp. NPDC005962. The sequence goes on from NZ_JBEXVE010000015.1 coordinate 28,140, forward strand.
TACGCCGAAAGGGCGACTGACTGGCGAGGCAACAACAACATCGCCGAGTCGATCTACCAGCAGCTGCGGCTGGAGCGCTACCCCGAACCGGCCTGGGTGGTCGCCACGGCGGGCACCGGCGGCACCTCCGCGACCCTCGCGCGCTATGTGCACTACATGCAGTACGACACCCGGGTGTGCGTCGCCGACCCGGAGAACTCGTGCTTCTTCGACGGCTGGGTCCACCACGACGCCGACGCGTGCAGCGAGTCCGGTTCCCGTATCGAGGGCATCGGCCGCCCCCGGATGGAGCCCAGCTTCGTGCCCGGCGCGATCGACCGGATGATGAAGGTCCCGGACGCGGCGAGCGTCGCCGCCGTACGGGCCCTGGAACGGGCGATCGGGCGCAAGGCGGGCGGGTCCACGGGGACCGGGCTGTGGAGCGCGCTGAAGATCGTCGCGGAGATGGTGGCGCAGGGGCGCACGGGGAGCGTGGTGACGCTGCTGTGCGACCCCGGCGACCGGTATCTGGACAAGTACTACTCGGACGCCTGGCTGGAGGAGCAGGGGCTGGACATCGAGCCGCACACGAAGGCGATCGACACCTTCCTGGCGACCGGACACTGGCCGGACTAGCGGGGCGCCAGCGCCGTCCCCCGAATCGTCCCCCGAATCGTCCCCCGAATCGTCACCCGGGGGAAGTCCGGGGCCCTCAGCCCGTCGTCAGCCGCCGGTCCAGGCGGCGGACCGCGTCGTGGAACGCCCGCCGCAGCCCCGGGCGGGCGAGCCGCGCCGAGGCCCGGGTCACCGCCGTGCCGTCGAGGGCGAACGTGTAGCGCACCACGGTGCCGGAGTGCCACGGCACCAGCCGCCATTCCTCCAACAGCGCCCGCAGCCCCGGTACGTTCGTCTCGTCGATCCGGTACGCGTACCGCTCGCCCGGGTCCGCCGCCACCACCGTCTCGCGGAAGCGGGTGCCGCCCCTGAGGCGGATCTCCCGCCCCGTCCCGTCGGCCGTCGGGCGGGCGTCGGCCACCTGACGGAACCAGCGGGGCCAGCCCTCGACGTCGGCCAGCGCCTCGAACACCGCCTCGGGCGGCGCCGACGCCTCGGCGGTGAAGGCGAGTTGGACCGGGGCGGTTTCGGTGTAGTCCGGCCCCACGGAACGCAACCGGTATGCCATGGGGCCACGATAGCCGCAGCGGCTGTCGCTCCGTCAGATGTCCGACGCGGCCTCGGCCTGTTCGCCCGCCACCACCAGCTCCGGCAGATACTCGGCGATCTCGGCGCGCGCCTCGGGCGCCAGCCCGGGGTCCGTCACCAGCGCGTCCACCTGGTCCAGCGAGGCGAAGGAACTCAGGCCCACCGTGCCCCACTTGGTGTGGTCGGCGACCACCACCACCCGCCGCGCGGACCGTACGAAGTGGCGATTGGTCTCCGCCTCCGCCAGGTTCGGCGTGGACAGCCCGGCCTCGACCGATATGCCGTGCACCCCGAGGAAGAGCACATCGAAGTGGAGCGAGCGCACCGCGGCGTCCGCGACCGGCCCCACCAGCGTGTCCGACGGGGTGCGCACCCCGCCCGTGAGCACCACGGTGGCCGCCCCGGGGCGCGGCGCGGCGCCGCCGAGCGCCGCCGCCGACCGCTGCGCGTTGTAGAACACGTCCGCCACCCGGACCGAGTTGGTCACCACGGTCAGATCCGGCACCTCCAGCAGCTGCTGGGCCAGCGCGAACGCCGTCGTACCCCCGGCCAGCCCGATCGCCGTGCCCGGGGTGGCCATCGCGGCGGCGGCCTTCGCGATGTCCTCCTTCGCGGTCAGCTCCAGACCCGACTTGGCCTCGAACCCCGGCTCGTACGTGCTCGCCTCGGCGACCGGCACCGCACCGCCGTGCACCTTCTCCACCACACCCAGCCGGGCCAGCGCGTCCAGATCGCGACGGACCGTCATGTCGGACACATTGAGCTTGCGCGTCAGCTCGTTGACCCGCACTCCACCACGCCGCCTGACCTCGTCGAGAATCAGGGCGCGCCGCTGCTCGGCGAGGAGATTCTGGTTGTCGCTCACCCTGCCCGTTCCCTTCCGGTCGGCGCATATCGCCCGCGCGGCCATCTTCGCACGGGGGGCCGACAGCCGATCCCCGGAGCACCGGGGGGTTACGATTTCGCCACGCCCGGCCTGTCATGGTCCGTGTCGGACCCCGTTGGGCACAATCCTGGAGCGAGCACCGGAACGGAACGACCGCACCACACCGGGATCGGGGGACACGGTGGCATCGACCACGGGTACGAGCGCATCGGCAGCGGGGGAGGACCGGGCGCTGGGGGCGCCACCGCCGCCCCGGAACGGCGAACCCCCACCCGATCTGGAGCTCCTGGTCCACGGCGTCGGCGGCACCACCCCCCAGGAGATGCTGAGCGACCCGCGCACCACGCCGGTCACCGGCGACGAGACCGCGGCGGTCTACCGGCGCATCGACGACATCGACGCCGAGTCGCGGCCCGACGACCACCGGGGCGCCCCGGTCCGCGAGGCGTACGTCTGGTCCAACCTCACCTCCGGCAACAGCGCCCGCGCCCTGTGGCTGCTCCTGCTGCCCTTCATGGTCGTCAACCTGGCCCACTGGATGCGCCCCGCGGCCGACCGGCGCGAGCGGACCGTGCGCGGCTACGGCCTGCTGGTGCGCCTGGTCGCGCTCAGCCTGACCGTGCTGCTGATCGCCGGGGCCTGCGAGGTCGCCCTCGACCTGGTCGCCTGGCAGTGCGCGGGCACGGCCGACTGCTCCGACGGCACCTGGCTCGGCTTCCTGTCGGCCGGGGACGACGGCTGGTGGAGCCAGCCCGGCCGCCGCCTCGCGCTCGCCGCCGTCGTACCGGCGGCCCTCAACGGCCTGCTGTGGTACCTGTCCAACCGCACCTGGAGCGCGTACGAGTCGCAGCCCCCGGTGGAGCTGCCGGTCGACGAGACCTGCCCCGAGTCGGGCAACAGCCCCGCGCTGTGCCTGCCGGGCTTCTGGTACGGCCGCCGGATCGTCGCCCGGCTGCGCGCCGCCCACACCGCCGCCGGGTTTCTGACGATCGCCGCGGGCGTCACCGCGGCCACCGCCGGGTACGACCGCCGCGCGGGCGGCAGCGCCCTGCCGGAGGCCATCGGCTGGACGCTGCTCGCCCTGGTGGTGACCGGCGGGAGCACGGTGGTCTACGTGGTGTGCCGCCGCGGCCGCAGCGAGACCAAGGCCGACAGCCACCTGGACCGCCTCACCATCAGCGCGCTGCCCGGCGCCGCGCTCGGCGTGCTCGCGCTCGCCATGCTGTACGCGGGCTGGTCCCGCCCCGGCTGGGTCTCCCACGGGAGGCTGCCCGGCGACCAGACCTTCGTCACGATCGCCATCGTGCAGGGCGCCCTCATCGTCGCCATCGCGGTGTGCGCCCTGCTGCTGTACCGGGAGGCGCCCACCGCGCGCACCCCGCTGCGCGGGCTGGCCGGTCCCGCCGTCGCCATGCTCGCCTGCGGACTCGGCTCGGTGCTCGCCGGAGGCGTCGCCCAGCGCATCGCCGACTGGCTGGACGGCGGCGCCACCCCGGGCGAGGGCGGCACCATCGGCCCGCCCATCCTGCTGTCCTGGTGGGCCACGGCCATACCGGTCCTGCTGCTGATGATCCTGCTGCTGGCCGTGATCACCGCCCTGCGGGCCTGGCGGATAAGGGAACGGCTCATCCCCGGCGTCCTGGACAGCTATCCGGGCGAGCAGGCCGACGCGGTGCGCACCCGCCGGATCGCCTCCACGATCGCCCGCGCCGGGCTCACCGACTCCACGCCCTGGCTCGTCGGCCCCGTCGCCCTGTTCACCCTGCTGCTCGGGGCACTCGCGGTCATCGGGACCCTGCTCACCAACGAGGTGCCCGGGCGGGCCGCCGACGACACCCCGGGGATCATCGACGCGGCCACGCAGACGGCCCAGGCGCTCGGCTCCTGGATGATGGGCTTCGCGGTCCTGACGCTGGTCGCCTGGGCCCGCCGCGCCTACCGCAGCCCGTCGGCCCGGCGCACCATCGGCATCCTGTGGGACGTCGGCACCTTCTGGCCGCGCGCCGCGCACCCCTTCGCCCCGCCCTGCTACGCCGAGCGCGCCGTCCCCGACCTGACCTGGCGGATGGAGACCTGGACCCGCACCTACGGCGGTCGCCTCGTCATCTCCGGGCACTCCCAGGGCAGCGTGCTGGCCGCCGCCGCGGTCTGGCAGGTCGACCTGCGCACCCGCGCACAGGTCGCGCTCCTCACCTACGGCTCACCGCTGGAGCGGCTGTACGGGCGCTGGTTCCCCGCCTATTTCGGCCCCGCGCAACTGCGTTCGCTCCACGGCGAGGTGCGGTGCTGGCGCAACCTGTGGCGCTACACCGACCCCATCGGCGGCCCGATCCGGCTGCCCGACGGCACCGGGCCCGAGGTGGACTGCGACGCCTTCAAGGACCCGCTCGCCTACGGCCGCACCGCCGAACACCCGCTGCCCGCACCGATCCTGGGGCACGGCGAGTACCAGGCGGACCCGGCGTTCGACCGCGAGCGGGCCGCCCTGCTGGCCCGGCTCCCCGAGCGGAAGCCGGGCGCCGCGGCCGCGCCCGCACCCGTGCCGAAACCGGCCCGGGGCGATCCCGAACCGGGCCGGAACGATCCTCAACCGGCCCCGGAGTGATTCCGAACCGGCGCAGGGCAACCCGAAGCCCGCTCAGGGCAGTTCGGGCAAGTCCTCCGGGTAGAGCAGGGTGAGGTCGTCGGTGGTCGGGTCGCCCACCTGGGCGACCCGGCCCGCGTGCCGCTCCACCATCGCCTCGAAGGTCTGCCGGGCGGTGCGGCCGTTGCCGAACGCAGGGCCCTTCGGAAGTGCCGTGAAGTACTTCAGCAGCGCCTCCGACGCACCCTCGCCGATCCGGTACTCCTGGTCGTCGGCCTGCTGCTCCACGATCCGCAGCAGCTCCTCGGGCGCGTAGTCGCCGAAGGTGATGGTGCGGGAGAAACGGGACGCCACACCGGGGTTGACGGACAGGAAGCGCTCCATCTCGGCGGTGTACCCGGCGACGATGACCACCACCGAGTCCCGGTGATCCTCCATCAGCTTCACCAGGGTGTCGATCGCCTCGCGCCCGAAGTCCCGGCCGGAGTCCTCGGGGGAGAGCGCGTACGCCTCGTCGATGAACAGCACCCCGCCGCGCGCCCGGTCGAACGCCTCCTGGGTGCGGATCGCCGTCGACCCGATGTGCTCGCCGACCAGGTCCACCCGGGAGACCTCCACCAGGTGGCCGCGCTCCAGCACGCCCAGGGAGGCCAGGATCTCGCCGTAGAGCCGGGCGACCGTCGTCTTGCCGGTGCCGGGGGAGCCGGTGAAGACCAGATGGCGGCGGACGGAGGCGGCCTTGAGCCCGGCCTCCTGACGCCGCCGGCCGACCTCGATCATGTCGGTGAGGGCGCGCACCTCCAGCTTGACGCTGTCCAGCCCGACCAGCGCGTCCAGTTCGCCCAGCACCGTCGTGGAGGGCCGTACGGACACCGGTTCGGCGGCGGGCGCGGCGGGCAGGGCCGGGGCCTGGGTGGCGCGCTGCGCCGGGATGCCGCCCAGCAGCCCGCCCGTCGAGGCGGCGGTCTCCACGGCGGTCGCCGGGAGGGCGGGGGCGGTCGCCGGGGTGGTGACGGCGCTGGTGGCGCTCTCGTCGCTGGTGCAGTCCTCGACGACCGGGCCCGCCTCGGAGAACTCGTAACCGCCGCGCGCGCACCGCTCGGTGCGGCACCGGGTCAGGGTGGTGCGGCAGCCGTCGATGATGTGGAAGCCGTAGCCGTTGCTGCCCGTCACCCGGCAGCCGCTGAAGGTGCCGCGGCCCTCGGCGGATACGTAGAACCCGGCCTCCGCCGGCGAGGAGACCGTGGTCCGCTCGACCGTCGGATCGGCGCCCTTGGTGACGATCACTCCGGTCGCGGCGCCGTCGATGGTGCAGTTCGCGAGGGTGCCGCCGCTGCCGTGGTCGCGGAACCAGGCGCCGGTGGCGGCCTCCCGGATGCGGCAGTCGTCCAGTTGGGCGATCGCCCCGTCGCTCACCGACACCGCCGTGTTGCGCACCTGCGACAGATCGCTGTCGACGACGTCCACGCGCGAGCCGCGGTCCAGTACGAACAGCGCGTCGGGCACGTCGCGCACCCGGCACGAGTCGAGCACGGCCGTCGCGCCGTCGCTCACCCACACCGCCGGATAGTCGCCCGTACTCTCGTGCAGTTCGCACTGGTTGGCGTCCACCCGGGTGCCCGGGTCCCACACCGACAGGCCGTTGCGCCCGAACCGGCGCACCGTCGAGCGGGTCAGCGTCAGCACCGAACGGGACCGCAGGTCGACCGCGTTCTCCGGGACGTCGTGGATCTCGCAGTCCGCGAGCGTGAGCACGGCGTCGGTGTCCAGGTTGACGCCGTCGCCTGTCGTCCGGTGCACCTTACAGTCGGTCAGATGCCCGGTCGCCCGCGAGGAGACCGTCACCCCCGCGCCCCGGATCTCGTACACCTCGCAGCCGACGGCCTCCAGCGAGCTGCCCTCGCCGGTCAGCGTGACCCCGGCCCCCGACGAGTGGTGGATACGGCAGCGCTCCAGGCGTGGGTGGGCGCCGCCGCGCACCGCGACCCCGGACTGCCCGGCGGACACCACCTCGCAGTCCTCGAACACCCCGCCCGCGCCGTCCAGCACGCTCAGGCCCACGCCCGCCGGGTTGTCCACGGTGCAGCGCCGCACGGTCGGCCGGGCGCCGCCGCGCACCTCGATGCCGACGGCGGAGCGCGTGGCGACCCGTACGTCCGTCAGCTCCGGGGTGCCCTCCTCGACCAGCAGCGCGGGCGACGCCGAGTCCATGCCCTCCACATGCAGGTCCTGGACCACCGCGGACGCGCGTATCGTCAGCGCGACGCCGTCGGCGGGAGCGATCCGCACCGAGCCGCGCGAGGAGCCCTCGGGGCCGCGCAGCGTGACGGCCCGGCCCACCACCAGATTCTCGCGGTAGGTGCCGGGCGAGATGGAGAGCACATCGCCGTCCCCGGCGGCCTCCAGGGCCGCGGCGAGGGAGGCGTACTCTCCGGTGCGGCGCCGCCACCGCGACGTTCCGCTGTGCGTCACCTGGACGACCGAGCCCTGTGCCATGGTGCTGCTGTGCCCCCACCTCGTGCGTATGCCGGATGTGCGCGACTGTGCCGCTGTTCACGTGAAGGCCCCACCGTAGCGTGCGCGCGGCACGCCGAGTTGACCTGCCCGGAACGTCCGGCGCACGAGGTGTCCCGTGCACAGGGTGCTCTGGTGACCAGGTGAGTGCCGGGGCGGTGCCCGGCTCTACGTTACTGTCCGCTCAGCTGTCCGCGTCGGCTCGTCCCCAGTCCTGTCCGGCCCGCTGCCACGCGATGTCCCACTGGGCGTAACGCCGTCGCATGAGGCGCCATACGACCAGCCGCCGGGCGCCGTCGACGAGCCCTGCCGTCGCCAGGCCCGCGCCGATTCCCGCCAGCACCGCGTGGGTGGCGGTGGTGGCCGGGTCCAGCGGACGCGCCCTCAGACCTCCTTGGTCGTCCGTCCAGATACGGAACCTCTCGCCCGGGTCGGTGCCCGCGCGGGCACCGAGCGTGCCCTGGTGACTGCTGCCGTCCGGACCGGTCCACCGCGCGAGCACCCGGCGTTGGGCGTCGCGCGCGGAGGCGGTCTCGGGATCGGAGTCGATGGGTGGCTGTGGCAGCACCTTGACCACGGTCGCCGCCACCACATGGCGCTCGGCGCGCTGCTCCTGCGCGGTCCGCTCCAGCGCGCCATGCGCCAGCGAGCCCGCGGCCCAGCCCGCGGCCGGGGCCGCGAGCAGGATCAGCACGGCGGCGACAAGCGCCGCGTACGCCTCGGCCAGGTCGGTCTTACGGCGCAGCGAGTTCTGCCGCCAACGCCACAAGCCCTTGATCATTCGCATCATCCGCACGTCTTTCGACAATCCCCTTCCCCATTCGTGGATACCGCATCGGAGGCCGGATATGCGCGAATTCGGTGAAGAGAGAGCCATATCACGGGCTGAGCCCATTCGCCGTGCGGGCGGCGCCGCCGGGGCCGTCGGGTCTGTTCACGGTCCGTGGCACCCGCCACACCACCCGGGTGCCGCCTGCCTCGGGGGCCTCCACGGTCAGCGTGCCGCCCAGCAGCTCGGCCCGCGCCCGCATGTTGACCAGCCCTCCACTGGGCGCGGCGGCACCGACGCCCACCCCATTGTCGGTGATCGTGAGCACGACATCGGCACCGACCGTGAACCGTACGTCCACCCGCTGGGCCCGTGCGTGCCGGACGGTGTTGCTGAGCGCCTCGGCGAGCACCGCCAGCGCCTGGTCGCCGGTCTCGTCCGGCACATCGGTGTCGACCGGTCCGTCCATCAGCAGCGACGGGGTGAAGCCCAGCGTCTCCGACGCCGACCGTACGGCCTTCACCAGCCGCCGCCGCAAGGTGGCCGGTTCGCCGTCCTCGTCGCCGACCGCCCGCAGTGCGAAGATCGTCGAGCGGATGATCTTTATCGTCTCGTCCAGGTCGTCCACCGCCCGGCCGACCCGCTCACCCGCCTCGGGATGCTCGATCAGCCTGCTCGCGCTCTGCAGCGTCAGCCCCGTCGCGAAGAGCCGCTGAATCGCCAGATCGTGCAGGTCACGGGCGATCCGGTCGCGGTCGTGCAGCAACGCCAGATGCTCGGACTCGGCACGGTGCCGGGCCAGTTCGAGCGCGAGCGCGGCCTGCGCGGCGAACCCCGACAGCAGCTCCACCTCGTGGTCGTCGAACGCGGGCCGCCCCGCCAGGCGGCACAGCCGCAGCGCCCCGGAGGACCGCTCATGGGCGACCAGCGGTACGGCCACCAGCGGGCCGAACTCGCTCTCCTGGTCCGGCAGCGGCCAGGCCCGCGCCCGGGAGTCGGTCCGTACGTCGCTCGCGACCGCGGGCCGCCCGGTGCGCACCGCGAGACCGGCCAGCGAGCCGTCGGAGGGCACGACCAGGCTGCTGATGCGCTCCGCGTCATGCCCCTCCGCGACCTCCACCATCAGGCTGTCCGTGCCGGGAGCGGGCAGCAGGATGGCCGCCGAGTCGGCCAGCGAGACCTGGAGGGCCAGCCGGGCGATCAGGCTCAGCACCTCCGCCGCCGGAGTGCCCGCCAGCAGCGTGCGGGTGATCACCCCCAGCGCCTCCAGCCACTGCTCGCGGCGGCGGCTCTCGTGGTACAGACGGGCATTGTCGATGGCCACCCCGGCGGCGACCGACAAGGTGGTCAGCACGGCCTCGTCATCGGGGTCGAACTGCGCGCCGCCGCGCTTCTCCGTGAGGTACAGATTGCCGAACACCTGGTCCCGGACCCGGATCGGCACCCCCAGGAACGAGCGCATCGGCGGATGGTGCTCGGGGAAGCCATGGCTCGCCGGATGCTCCGACAAATCGGTGAGCCGCAGCGGCTGCGGATGGCGGATCAGCTCGCCCAGCAGCCCATGGCCGCTCGGCAGCGGGCCGATCCGGTGCGCGAGATCCTCCGATATGCCCACCGGCAGAAACTGCGACAGCCGGTCGGTGTCGACCACGCCCAGCGCCCCGTACTCCGCGTCCGCCAGCACCACCGCCGCCTCCACGATCCGCCGCAGCACCTGCTCCAGATCCAGCTCACGGCCCACGCTGAGCACGGCCTCCAGCAGGCTGTGCATCCGCCCCTGTGTGGCCCGCGCCGCGTCCAGCCGCGCCTGCAGCTCGTCGAGAAGCTGATCCAGCCGGAGTTGAGGCAGCGCCGGATGACGCCCGTCATCCCCACTACCCGACACGCAAGACCCCCCTTGCCACCCCAGACCCTCCCTTGTCGCCCCGCCGTGCTCAGGGTATCGACGGGGTACGACAGTCAGGGCTGGGGGACCACCGCCACCGGGCAGCGGGCGTGGTGCAGGACGGCGTGGTTGACCAGACCCAGCTGCATCCCGAAGTGACCCTGCCGCCGCCGGGCGCCCACCACGAGCAGATCGGCGTGGTCCGACGCGTCCAGCAGCGCCTTGCGGGCCGGGCCCTCGACCGCGCGGTAGGCCACCGGTACGGGCGGCCGCGCCATCTCCGTCACCCCGCCCAGCGCCTCGTCCAGCAGCTCGGCGGCGTGCCGGGCGTGGTCCTCGCGCGGCTCGTGGTCGTCCGGCCCCGCGCAGCGCCAGGCGTGCACCGCCGCCAGCTCGCAGCCGCGCAGCCGGGCCTCCCGGAGCGCGAAGGCGACGGCGGGGGAGGGTGCGGTGTGCTCGTGCTCGCCCCCGCGCTCCCGTTCGGCGATGCCCACCGCGACGCGGTTCACCGGGCCGTACCCGCCCTCCGCGCGGCCGCGGACGACGATCACCGGGCAGGACGCGCGGGCCGCGATGCCCAGCCCGACCGAGCCCAGCAGCAGCGACGCGAACTCGCCGCGCCCGCGCGACCCGACGACCAGGGCCTCCGCACTCTGCCCGGCGCGCAGCAGGGCGGTCACCGCGTCGTCGGCCGCCAGATCGGTCATCACCTTCAGGGCCGGTGCGCGCCGCCCGGCCCGCTCGGCCGCGGTGGCCAGCACGGTCTCGCTGTACAGGCGCTCGGCGGGGCGGTCGATGGCCGCGGCGGGGACGTAGCCCTCGTACCGCTCCCACAGGGAGGCGTGCACGATGCGCAGGGGAAGCTGCCGCCGGGCCGCCATGTCGGCGGCCCAGTCCAGCGCGTCGGAGGCGGCGTCCGAACCGTCGACCCCAACGACCACGGGAAGCTCCACCGCGCCCACCGCCTCTCCTGTCGGCACCTGGCTGTATGCCCGCTCATTGTCCCGCCGAAGCGGTCGCCATGACGCGGTATCCGGGCACCGGGAGTAACGGCGCTTCTACCGCAGCCGCATGGCGAGCGTCACGACGGCGCCCATGGCCCCGGCGCTGATCGCCAGCCGGTCGGTGACCAGGCGGGTCAGCCACAGCCCGCGGCCGCTGGTCGCGCCGTCCAGGCCGGGCAGGATCTGCGGGATGACGTCCTCGGAGAAGCCGGGGCCGCAATCGCTGATCCGGCACTCCAGCTCGTCGCCCACCCGCCGCAGCAGCAGGGAGCCCTTCCCGCCCGCGTGTTCGATCGCGTTGCTGGCGATCTCGTCGACGGCGAGGACGAAGTCGCCGCGGCGGGTCTCGCTGAGTCCGGCCCAGGCGGCGCACTCCTCGACGAGTACCCGCAGCCGCGGCAGCTCGCCCGCGGTGAAGCGGCGGTGCAGGAGATGTTCCAGCTGTGCTCCGGCTCGGTTGGCGGACCGACGGAGAGAGTCGGCTGGCACCAGGGCCTCCCGTGTGACGAGGGTGAGCTGCATCGGGCTCGGTGAAAGAGCCGAGGGTATGGGGTGTGGAGTGCCAGGGGGAGGAGTGACCACAAATGACGTGTCATATCGGCAACTCGACGGGAAATGACTAAGGGGGAGTCGGTACGCGCTCATCGGCGTATCGCTTCGGATCGGCGGTGGCTCGCACGCACGGTCACCGCCGAGGGGCGAGGCGGGGGAGGAGACGGCAGAGTGAGGCCATGAAGGGACTTCTGGGCGCACTGAGGACCGAGCACCGCGAGCGGCTGATGGCGCTCGCCCACGATGTGTCCTTCCCCTCGGGCGGCCGCATCTTCGAGGAGGGCCGGAAGGCCGACCACTTCTGGATCATCCGCACCGGCGCGATCACCCTCGACCTGCGGGTCCCGGGCCGCCGGGCCGCGGTGATCGAGACCCTGGGCCCCGGCGAGCTGATCGGCTGGTCGTGGCTGTTCCCGCCGGACACCTGGCACCTGGGAGCGGAGGCGCTCAGCCCGGTGCGCGCGTACGAGTTCGACGCGGAGGCGGTACGACGGCTGTGCGACGAGGACGCGGAGCTGGGCTACTCGCTCGCGCTGGCCTGCGCCCAGGTGATCGGGCGGCGGCTGCAGGCCGCCCGCACCCGGCTGCTGGACCTGTACGGGCCGTACGCGGGCGGCATGTCCCCCTGACCGGGTGCGCGACCGTTGACCGAGTGCGGAACCGTGATCGGGGAGGGCCGAATGGCCCCTTACCCCTTCCCGCGGCAGGACGTAAGAGTGGGCAGCCGGATCACGACCGGCGCCCCGCGCGCTACGGAGGAGAGGGCAGTGCCCGAGACAGCCGACACCGCCGAGGCCGGGGGAGCCGACCCTCCCGCCGACCCCATCGGGGTCTTCCTGCTCGACGACCACGAGGTGGTGCGACGGGGCTTGCGCGACCTGCTCGACGCGGAGCCCGACCTCACGGTCGTCGGCGAGGCGGCGAGCGCCCGCGAGGCCATCGCCCGCGCCCCCGCCGTACGGCCCCATGTGGCGGTGCTCGACGTACGGCTGGGCGGGGCGGGGGAGGGCGCCGATCACGAAGGGATCGCGGTCTGCCGGGAGTTGCGGGACCGGCTGCCCGGTCTCGCCTGTCTGATGCTCACGTCCTTCGACGACGACGAAGCGCTCTTCGACGCCATCATGGCGGGGGCCGCGGGCTATGTGCTCAAGCAGATCAACGGCTCCGACCTGGTGTCCGCCGTGCGCACTGTGGCGGGCGGCCGGTCCATGCTCGACCCGGGCGCGACCGCCCGGGTCATGGCCCGGCTCCGCGGGCCCCGGCCCAGCGCGCCCGACGAGCTGGAGCGGCTGTCCCCGCGTGAACGGGAGATCCTGGAGCTGATCGGCGACGGGCTGACCAACCGGCAGATCGCGGAGCGGCTGTTCCTCGCCGAGAAGACCGTCAAGAACCGGATCTCCTCGATCCTGTCCAAGCTGGGCGTGGGACGGCGTATCCAGGCCGCGGTGATCGCCGAACGGATCAGGGAGCGCGAGACGGGGCAGTGAGCCCGGGTGGGCGCCCCCGCGCCCCGCCCCTACTCCAGGATCTCGACCGGGTCGCCCAGCCGCAGCGTGCCCGTGCCCTCCGGCACCAGGTTCTGCCCGAAGAGCAGGGCGTCCCCCACCCGCCGGTGCCGCGCCAGCGTGCGCAGCGGCTCCTTGCCGCGCTCGCCGGTGCTCTGGTCGGTCGTGGTGACGACGCAGCGGGAGCACGGCTTGGCCACCCGGAAGACGACCTCGCCGATCCTTATCCGCCGCCAGTCGTCCTCGGCCCACGGCGCGGTGCCGTCGATGACGACGTTCGGCCGGAAGCGGTTCATAGGCAGGGGGCCCTCATCGGGGTGGTCGCCCTGGGCGATGAGCGAGTTGAGCGCGTGCAGTGACGCGGTGGTGGTGAGCAGCAGCGGAAACTCGTCGGCGAGGCTCACGGTCTCGCCGCCGAGCGCGTACTCCGGGGTCAGGGGCCGCCGCAGCGGGTCGTCGAGGTGGACCAGCCGCACCTCGGTGCCCAGGAAGCCGCTGAACCAGGCGTCGGCGGCGGCTCCCGCCGACACCACCTCTACCTCCGTCCGCGCCAGCTTCACGGGGAAGGGGGCGGATGACGGCACCGACGGGTCCCCCGGCCCGGGTGCGGTCACGGTCAGCGGCTCATGGCCCTCGGCGCCGAGCCGGACACCACCGCCCGGCAGCGGGTCGGCCGAGGCGAGAGCCAGCCTCGGCTGCTGGCGCTGGGTCACATAGCGGCCGTCGGGCTCGACGACCATCCATCTGCGGTCCCCGGCCAGCCCCCACGGCTCCACGGCCGCGGCACCGGGCGCCGACCCCGCGACGGACTTGACGGGGTAGACGTGAACGGCGCTCAGCTGTGGGTGGACCATGCCGAACATCCTGCCAGCAGGGTCCGACAGGCCGAGAGGGCCACGGGGTGAACACAAGCCGAGGCCCGGAGGTCCGGCGGACGGAACACCGGACCTCGGCCGTGGTGCGTGATGCGTGGTGGTGCGTAATGCGTGGTGCGAAGGGTGCGCGGAGGTGCTGCGCTGGGGTCAGTAGCCGCCCCCCGGCTGCTGGGGACGCCCCGGGTACTGCTGCTGACGGCCGTACGGGTCGTCGTACGGGGACGGCGCGGGCGCCGCCGGGCGGGGCGCCGCGGGACGCGGCATCGCCGGGCGCATCGCCTCGTACCCGTTCGGCGCCGCCTGGCGCGGCTGCTGCGCCCCCGGGTAGCCGCGCGGGCCGCCCTGCGGCGGGATGTACGGCGAGGGGGCCTGCTGGAGCCCGCCCGGCTGCATTCCCGGCTGCATCCCGGGCTGCATTCCGCCCTGCTGCGGCGCCTGCTGCTGATAGCCGGGCGGCGGGCCCTGCTGGGAGGGAGCGGCCGGGAGCGCGGGAAGCGCCGAGGGCAGTGCCGGGAGGTGGCTTCCGGTGTCATAAGCGGAAGGCACCCGGATGGGCGCGATCTGAGGCGTTCCCCGCTCGGCGACAAGGCTGTCGTAGATGGGGGTGTCCGGGAAGGACGGCGAGGAGTAGTAGCCGCCGCCGTAGGTGCTGCGGGGGGAGGTCATAGACCATAAGTTAAGCCCACCATGTGCTGATTGGGGAGCCCGGTAGGAGGGTTGTTTTCAGTGTTCGGAGCGGTCGCGGACCCCCAATCCGATAGAAACCGGGGAAAACGGTCGTCAGGGTACGTTGAGATCCTGTAAAGGGCGCGTTTTCAGAGGGTCACATGCCCGTCCAAAGATGAAGCGAACAGAAAGACAGGGGGACAGAATGGCGATGCGCAAAGGCAGCAACATCCAGGTCACGGCAGGGGCGGTGCGGGTCGAACTCGGCTGGCGCGCCAGCCCCGGAGCGCCGGATGTGGACGCCTCCGCGCTGCTGCTGGTGTCCGGAAAGGTTCGCTCCGACGCGGACTTCGTGTTCTACAACCAGGCGGTGCACGCCTCGGGCGCCGTACGGCACGAGGGCAAGCGGACCGCGGGTGACACCGTGACGGACACCCTCGCGGTCGACCTGGGCCGGGTGGAGCCCGCCATCGAGACCGTGGTGCTCGCCGCCTCCGCGGATGGCGGAACGTTTGGCCGGGTGCCCGGGCTGTTCATCCGGGTCCTCGACGCGTCCGGCGGCGCCGAGATCGCCCGCTTCGACAGCGAGGACGCCTCCAAGGAGACCGCGTTCGTCCTCGGTGAGCTGTACCGCAGGCAGGGCGGATGGAAGTTCCGCGCGGTCGGCCAGGGGTACGACAGCGGGCTCGCGGGCCTCGCCACCGACTTCGGTATCAGCGTCGACGAACCGGAGCGGGCACCCGCTCCCGCCTCCGTACCCGCGCCCCCGGTCGCGCCGCCCGCGCCGCCCGCCGCGCCCCTGGCTCCGCCGTCGGGGCCTCCGGCCGCCGCCTTCCCGCCGCCTCCGGCCGCGGCCGCGCCTCCAGTCGCGCCGGGTTCGGCGCCCGCGGGCGCGCCGGTGAGCCTCAGCAAGGTGACGTTGACCAAGGATGCGCCCGCCGTCTCGCTCACCAAGCAGGGCGGCACCTCCGGCTCCCTGCGGGTCAACCTCAACTGGCAGGTGCACAAGCAGTTCCAGGGCTGGGGCCAGAAGCTCGGCCGGGCCCTGGCCCTCCACGGCGACCTCGACCTCGACCTGGGCTGCCTGTTCGAACTCGCCGACGGCAGCAAGGGCGTGGTGCAGGCGCTCGGCAACTCCTTCGGGTCACTGCACCAGCCGCCGTTCATCCAGCTCGACGCCGACGACCGGACCGGTGCCCGGACGTCCGGCGAGAACCTCACCGTCAATCTCGACCGGAAGGACTCGTTCCGCCGCGTCCTCGTCTTCGTCACCATCTACGAAGGTGCGCGCAGCTTCGCGAACCTGCACGCCACCGTCACTCTTCAGCCACAGTTCGGCGCGCCGGTCGATTTCTCGCTCGACGAGTGCACCGTCCCGTCCACCGTCTGCGCGCTCGCGCTCATCACCAACAACGGTGGCGATCTCGTCGTGCAGCGCGAGGCCCGCTACCTGGTGCCGGACCGCGGCGTCAGCCCGCAGCGCACCCTCGACCACGCCTATGGCTGGGGCATGAACTGGACACCGGGCCGCAAGTGACGGCTCATTCGCCGGGCGCGGCGCTGGGGCGGGCGTAGGTGCGCCCCTTCCAGGCCGCGCCCCGCCCCCGCCAGTGCCGCACCGCCGAGTCGACGGTCATCAGCAGATAGAGAAACGCCGTCAGCGGCAGCAGCGGAGCCAGCCAGAGGGTCTGCCAGTAGTAGCGCAGCATCGGGACGTACGTCACGGTCATCAGCGCCCACGCGGCGGCGCCCGCCGTGAGCAGCACCGGGCGCCCGGTGAGTGCGCCGGCGCACAGCGCGACGGGCGGCGCGAGGTACACCACCGCGAGCCCCGCGACGGCTGCCATCAGCAGCAGTGGATTGTGCCGCAGCTGGGCGTACGCGCTGCGCGAGACCATCCGCCACAGTTCACCGAGCCCCGGATACGGCCGGACGCTGTCGACCCGGTCGGCGAGGCCCAGCCAGGTCGCCCCGCCGGAGCGCTTGACCGCCCGGGCGAGTGCCACGTCGTCGATGACCGCCTGCCGGATGGCCTCCGGCACCCCGGCCCTCTCGGCCGCCTCCCGGCGCAGCAGCACGCAGCCGCCCGCGGCGGCCGCCCGGCGTCCCCGGCGGCGGTTGACCCACCGGAACGGGTACAGCTGGGCGAAGAAGTACACGAACGCCGGGACGATCAGCCGCTCCCAGCCGGTCGCCACCCGCAGCCGCGCCATCTGCGACACCAGGTCCAGACGGTGGGCCCGGGCGGCCCGCACCAACTCCCGCAGCGAGTCCGGCTCATGAGCGATGTCGGCATCCGTCAGCAGCAGAAAGTCCGCGGGGTGGCCGCTCGCGGCGAGCGCGATACCGTGCCGCACCGCCCACAGCTTCCCGGTCCAGCCGGGCTCCGGCTCACCCGGCGAGCCGACGGTCAGCGGCAGCCCCCCGTGGGTGTCGGCGAGTTCGCGGGCCAGCTTTCCGGTGCCGTCGGAGCTGCCGTCGTCGATCAGGAAGATCTCGGCCGGTCCGGGATAGTCCTGGGCGAGCAGCGACGGCAGGCTCGCGGGGAGGACGGCGGCCTCGTCCCGGGCGGGCACCACGATGGCCACCGAGGGCCAGCCGCCCGGCTGCTCATCGGCCGGGGTCCCGGGCCCGCCGATCGCGGCTCCGGGGCCACAGGCCGCGGCTCCGGGCCCGCCCATCGGCGCTCCGGGCCCGCCGACCGGCGCTCCGGGCTCACGGACCGGGGCTCCGGGCCCGGCGGCCGGGGCCCGGGGCAGTCGGATATCCGTACGCCAGAAGAACCCCTGGCCCAGCAGCAGCCACAGCCATACCACCACGGACCCGGCGGCGATCCACGTCAGCGCGCTCACCCGTCGCAGTCTGCCCGAACCGGCGCCCGGGTGCCGGGGACTCGGGGCCGATCCTTTAAAGTGACCGGGTGAAGATCGCGCTGATTGACTCCGGATTCGGCCTGCTGCCCGCCGCGGCCGCGGTGCACCGCCTTCGCCCCGACGCCGATCTCGTTCTCTCCTCCGACCCCGACGGCCTGCCGTGGGGGCCGCGTACTTCCGAGGACATCACCGAACACGCCCTGGCCTGCGCCCGGGCCGCCGCCGCCCACCGTCCCGACGCGCTGATCATCGCCTGCAACACCGCCTCCGTCCACGCCCTGCCCACGGTGCGGGCCGAGCTGGAGCCCGGGCTGCCGGTCATCGGGACCGTCCCCGCGATCAAGCCCGCGGCGGCCGGTGGCGGGCCCATCGCGATCTGGGCCACGCCCGCCACCACCGGCAGCCCGTACCAGCGCGCGCTGATCCGTGACTTCGCGGACGGCGTCGAGGTGACGGCCGTGCCGTGCCCCGGTCTCGCCGACGCCGTCCAGCAGGTCGACGACGCGGCGATCGACGCCGCGGTGGCCGCTGCGGCGGCCCGTACCCCGGACGATGTCCGGGCCGTCGTCCTCGGCTGCACTCACTACGAGCTGGTCGCCGATCGCATCCGCGCCGCCGTCCAGCCCGCCGGTGCGCCGCCCGTCGCGCTCCACCAGTCGGCCGGGGCCGTCGCCGCGCAGGCGCTGCGGCGGATCGGAGCCGAGGCCGCGCTGCTGCCCGGTGCGGCCGCGACCGCGCCGCGCGGCACGCTCACGGTCATCCTCAGCGGCCGCGAGGCCACGCTTCCGGAAGCCGCGCTCGGCTACGCCGAGGGTGCTCTGCTGGCCCCTGCCACCCCGGCGCGGGGCTGACCCGAACCGCCTCCCACCAGCCCGGACACCGCGGTCTGCTGCCGTGGTAGCGGAACGTGAGTACCCTGCCAGTCATGAGGCCCCACGCCGAGGACCCCGAGCACCACGGCAAGCAGACCCCGGGCCAGGGCACGCCCGCGGTCTGGACCGGTCATGCCCACAACCGGGTGCAGTGGGTGCTGGCGACCGCGGGCGCGGCGTGCGTGGCGCTCGGCATCGACCTCGCCGTCGCCTCCTCCTGGACCACCGGGATCGCCCCGCTGCTGATGTCGGTCATCGGCTGCCTCGCCGCCGGACTGCTGATGCTCTTCGGCACCCTCGCCTTCGTCCATGTGGCGGTGCGGGTCGACGAGGAGTGCCTGGAGGTCCGCTGCGGCCACATGGGGCTGCCCCGCCGCCGCATCCCCCTCAGCGACGTGGTCCACGCCGACGTCGCGCCCCGCGTCACCCCCTGCCAGTGGGGCGGCTGGGGCTACCGGTGGCGCCCCGACAAGGGCACGGCGGTGGTGGTGCGGCGCGGCGAGGGGCTGGTGCTGAGGCTGGGAGACGGCCGCGTCTTCACGGTGACGGTGGACGACGCGGAGGCGGCCGTCCGGGTCATCCGGGCCCGCCTCCGCCTGATCGCAACCCGCACGTCCCAGGTCTGACAGGTTTCCCTCCCCCACCCCGCCCCTCCCCGAATCCGGGGACACCCCGGGCCCCGTCCTGGGGCATTGCGGAGTGCCTCGCCGGGGCAGCGCCCGGGTGCGGCTGGGGTTGTTCCCCACCCCGCCCCTTCCCGAAACCGGGGGGCACCCCGGGCCCCGACTGGGGCATCGCGGGAGTGCCCCGCCCGGGGTGGCCGAGGTTCGGGGCGCGCGTGATCGGTTCGCGGTGGGCTGCTCCGGGGCGGCTGTGGTTGTGGCTTCACGCTGAGGGCGCCCCGGGCCCCGTCCTGGGGATCGCAGGGGCGGAGCCCGGACGTGGTGCAGGGTGCAGGTGGGGACGGGGCCGGGGCTTCGGCTCGGCCTCGTCCTGTAGCGCTCTCCGTGGGCGTCTCACCCACGGCCGGGCAACGTGGCGGGCAGCCGAGTGCCCTCGCCGAGAACCCAGAGCCGGGGGCCCGGGGGAGTCCCCCGGTTTCGGGAAGGGGCGGGGTGGGGGAACAACCACAGCCGCACCGGGGCAAGCCCACCGCGGACCGGGCCGCGCCCCCCAACCCCGACCGCCCCGGGCTAGGCACTCCGGGACTGGGCCGGGCGGGGTGGGGGTGTGGGGGACTCCAGGTGGCGGGCTGTTGCCAGGCCTGCCAGGAGGCCTGCTCCTGCCGTCACCTGGGGGAAGCTGAGCGCGTTGCCCAGCGACGCTTCGACGGCCAGGGCCGTCAGCGCGGCCGCCGCCGTCAGGGCGATCGGGGTGGACCGGGGCGAGCGCCACAGGGCGTACAGCAGCCAGGCGAAGGCCGCGCCCAGGAGAGCCACGCCCGGCAGGCCCTGACCGGCGGCCTGCTGGAGTGGGGCGGAGTGCGGCCTGGTCTCCGGTTCGGGGGAGGCCGAGGCCGTCGGGCTCAGCTCGGCGAAGAGGTCGGGCCCGGCGCCGCGGACCGGGTTCGTCCCGGCGAGGTGGGCCGCGTCCTGCCACAGGTGGAGACGGTGCTCGGTGAGGTGGGACCGCAGCGAGGGCGGCAGACCGCCCGGCACCGCGTCCGCCGCGACCGCCCAGCAGCCGAGGACGCCGAGCGCGGCGACGAGCGCGAGGGCGGCCAGCCCCGCGAGCCGCCGCGGCCGGGCGGCGGCCAGGGAGCAGAGCAGGACCGCGCCGCTCGCGGCCCAGCCCGCCGTCGGGCCGCTCACCACGGCGGTGAGCGTGATCGTCAGGGCCAGCAGCCACAGGGCCAGCCGGAGCGCGGTCCGCCGGGCGGCCCAGGCGGCGCAGCAGGCCGCACCGGTGGCCAGGGTCAGCTGGGCCGCGTCCAGCCCCTGGTGGACGCTTGAGCCGGTGTGGGTGGCCAGGGTCAGGCCGAGCCCCGCGAGCCCGGCGGCGGCACCGCAGGCGACCGGCAGGAGCGATCCGGCGATACGCCCGCAGGCGTACCCGGCGGCCACGGCCAGTACGGCGAGCAGCACCCCTTCGGGGCGCGCGGTGCGCCCCATGGCGGAGATGAGCGCCCACAGGGCGCAGGAAGCGAGGATCGCCACGCCCGCGATGTCGGGCACACTGCCCAGGGCGTGGCGGGAGTGATCGCTGTAGTAGTCGCTGTAGTAATCGTTGTCGTGATCGTTGTGGTGATCGCTGTCGTCCTGGTCGTGATTCCTTACGACCGGTTCCAGCGCAGATGACGTCATCCCGTCGACCCCCCGTCGTGACGGGCATCGCGCAGCGACCGGAAGTCGCGTCGCGTGCCATGCACCAGAAACCGTAGCGCCAGCGGCGAGTTATGTGTATATGTTGCGCAGAAACGATGTGTCAGTGGTGAAACACACCCGGGGCGCACAGAACGGGCGCCCGGCGCAGGCCACCGGCGCGGGCGCGCGGCCGGTCGATACCCTCGGCGCATGGCGACCCCCGACTTCATCCGCGGCCTCCGCTCCTCCATCGGCCATCAGCTTCTCTACCTGCCGGGCGTGAGCGCCGTCGTCTTCGACGACGAGGGCAGAGTGCTGCTGGGCCGTCGCGCCGACAACGGCCACTGGGCGATCATCTGCGGCATCCCCGAACCGGGCGAGCAGCCCGCCGAGGCCATCGTGCGCGAGGTGCACGAGGAGACGGCGGTGCGCTGCGTACCGGAGCGCATCGTGCTCGTACGGACCCTGGCGCCGGTGACGTACCCCAACGACGACCAGTGCCAGTTCATGGACGTCTGCTTCCGCTGCCGCGCGGTGGGCGGCGAGGCGCGGGTGAACGACGACGAGTCGCTGGACGTGGGCTGGTTCCCGCTCGACGCGCTGCCGGAGCTGGCGGACTTCTCGCTCACCCGGATCAAGCAGGCGCTCGGCGAGGAGCCGACGTGGTTCGAACCCATCCCGGGGGAGTGAAGAGTGTGCCGCGCCCCCATCGGTCCGTGCGCGGCCGCCGCCTAGTCTGCGGCTCATGAACGCGCCCCCCGTGCCCGGCCCCGCTCCGGGCTCCGCCCCCCGGTCCGCCGACGCCGGTCTCACCGGCCGTACCGCAGTCGTCACCGGCGCCGCCGGGGGCATCGGACGCGCGTGCGGCCTGCGGCTGGCGGCCGCCGGGGCGCGGGTACGGGCCGTCGACCGGGACGCCGAGGGCCTGGCCGACTTGGTCGCCTTCGCCGAGCGGACGGTCCGTACGCCGGGCACCGTCGAGGCGTACGCCCTGGACCTCACCGACCTCGACGCGGCCGAACGGGCCGCCGAGGGCGCCGACATCCTCGTCAACAACGCGGGGATGCAGTTCGTCCGCCCGATCGATGAGTTCCCGCCGGAGGTCTTCTCCCGGATGCTCACGGTGATGCTGGAGGCCCCGTTCCGGCTGGTGCGCGGCGCGCTGCCGGGGATGTACGAGCGGGGCTGGGGGCGGATCGTGAACATCTCCTCCGTACACGGCCTGCGCGCCTCCGCGTACAAGTCCGCGTATGTGGCCGCCAAACACGGTCTGGAGGGGCTCTCCAAGACCGCCGCCCTGGAGGGCGCGCCCCACGGCGTGACGTCCAACTGCGTCAACCCCGGCTATACGCGCACCCCGCTGGTCGAACGTCAGATCGCCGACCAGGCCGCGGCGCACGGCATCTCCGAGGAGCGCGTCGTCTCCGAGGTGCTGCTGGCCGACGCGGCGGTCAAGCGGCTCGTCGAGCCGGAGGAGGTGGCGGAGGCCGTGGCGTATCTGTGCGGTCCGCACGCCTCGTTCATCACCGGTACCTCGCTCTCCATGGACGGCGGATGGACAGCCCACTGAACGGCTCACCGGACGGCACGCCTAAGGGAACACCGAACGGCTCACCGCACGACCGGCCGCACGGCGACCCGCCGGAGACCCCGTACCTGGAGCTGCTCGCGCGAGGCGCGCCCGCCGAGGCGTACGAGCGCCCCGGTCTGCTCGCGCGCGCCGAGAGGGCCCCGGCCGAGCGGCTGGCCGCCCTGGAGCGCGCCAAGCTGCTCGCCCTGCGGGTACGCGGCGAACTGGAGGGGCGCAGGCGCCGCGAGGCCGAGCTGTCCGCGCTCTTCGAGACCGCCCACGACCTCGCGGGGCTGCGCGACCTGGACGCGGTCCTCCAGGCCATCGTGCAGCGCGCCCGCTCGCTCCTGGGGACCGAGGCCGCGTATCTGACCCTCAACGACCCGACAGCCGGGGATACCTACATGAGGGTCACCGACGGTTCGGTCTCGGCGCGCTTCCAGCAGCTGCGGCTGGGCATGGGGGAGGGGCTCGGCGGGCTCGTCGCCCAGACCGCGCGCCCCTATGTGACCGACAGCTACTTCGACGACCCCCGGTTCCAGCACACCCGGACCATCGACGCGGGCGTCAGCGACGAGGGCCTGGTCGCCATCCTCGGGGTGCCGCTGCTGCTCGGCAGTAACGTCATCGGGGTGCTGTTCGCGGCCGACCGCCGCGTCCGCGTCTTCGAACGCGAACAGATCGCCCTGCTCGCCTCGTTCGCCGCCCACGCGGCCGTCGCGCTCGACACGGCCAATCTGCTCGCCGAGACGCGGACGGCGCTGGCCGAACTGGAGGCCGCCAACGAGATCATCCGGGACCGCAGCGGTGTCATCGAGCGCGCCTCCGAGGTTCACGACCGGCTCACCGAACTGGTGCTGCGCGGCGGCGGGGTGCGGGACGTCGCCGCCGCCGTGGCCGAGGTGCTGAGCGGGTCGGTGGAGTTCCTGGAGGCGGACCGGGCGCCCGCGGAGGCCCTCGACCGGTCGCGGGCCGACGGCCACGCCGTACGCCACGGCGACGACTGGATCGCGGCCGTCTCGGCGGGCGGCGAACTCCTCGGCGCGCTCGTCCTGCACGGCCACCCCCGGCTCGACCCCGTCGATCAGCGCACCCTGGAGCGCGCCGCCATGGTCACCTCACTGCTGCAGCTCGCCCGCCGCTCGGCGGGCGAGGCCGAACAGCGGGTGCGCGGCGAGCTGCTGGACGATCTGCTCGACGCGCCCGACCGGGAGCCGCGGCTGCTGCGGGAGCGTGCCGCGCGGCTGCGGGCGGACCTGGACGCGCCCCATGTCGTCCTCGCCGCGGCCATCGACGCGCCCCGCGCCACGGCGGGCCCCGAGGCCGCCACGGAACCCGAGGACGCCGCCGACCGGCAGCGCCTGTGGTCCGCCGCGTCCCATCTGGCCGCCACCCGGCAGGGGCTGGCCGCGGCGCGCGACGGCGGCACGGTGCTGCTGCTGCCGCTCGCCGGGGGCGACAGCGCCGACGCCCTGGCCCGCCGTACCGCCCGGCAGCTGGGCACCGCCGTGCACGCGCCCGTCACCGTCGGCGCCTCCACACCCGTGGCCGCGCCCGCCGCCCGCCCGGCCGAGGTCGCCGTCTCGTACGCCGAGGCACGGCGATGTCTGGCCGCGCTGCGGGCGCTGGGCCGGGCCGGTGAGGGGGCCGCCGCCGAGGACTTCGGCTTCCTCGGCCTGCTGCTGGCCGGTACCCGGGACGGCGCCCCGGACGGCACCCGGGTGCGGGACTTCGTCACGCGCGTCATCGGGGCGGTCGTGGAGTACGACGCGCGGCGCGGCACCGGGCTGGTCCGCACGCTCGACGCGTACTTCGCGAGCGGGATGAGCCCGGCGCGCACCAAGGACGAGCTGCATGTGCACGTGAACACGGTGGCGCAGCGGCTGGAGCGGGTCGGGCGGCTGCTCGGCGACGACTGGCAGTCGCCCGCGCGGGCGCTGGAGATACAGCTGGCGCTGCGGCTGCACCGGCTGACGGGGGCCGTAGACATCGAGTGTTGAGCGCGCTGAGCCGGGCGGGTCCTCCTGACGGCCCGCCCGACGCGCCGCTATGCCGAGGCCGAACGGGAGGCCTCCGACGCCGTCCGCGCGTCCTCGGTGTCGTCCGGCCGGATGGCGCTCAGATCGCGTTCGCGGGTCTCCTTCGCCGCGCCGACCGCCACCACCGTCAGCAGCGCCGCCGCGATGACGTACAGGGCGATCGGAGTGGCGCTGTCGTAGTCGGCGAGCAGCGCGGTGGCGATCAGCGGGGCGGGCGCCCCGGCCGCGACCGAGGAGAACTGGGCGCCGATCGAGGCGCCCGAGTACCGCATCCGGGTCGCGAACATCTCCGAGAAGAAGGCCGCCTGCGGCGCGTACATCGCACCGTGGAAGACCAGCCCGACGGTGACCGCGAGGACCAGCGCCCCGAAGCCCTCCGTGTCGATGAGGGCGAAGAAGGGGAACGCCCACGCGCCGACGCCCACCGCACCCAGCAGGTAGACCGGGCGGCGGCCGATACGGTCCGAGAGCGCGCCCCAGGCCGGGATCGTGGCGAAGTGCACCGCGGAGGCGATGAGTACGGCGTTCAGCGCGGTCTGCTTGCCGAGGCCCACATGGTCGGAGGTGGCGTATACGAGGACGAAGGCCGTGAGCACGTAGTAGCTGATGTTCTCGGCCATGCGGGCGCCCATCGCGACCAGCACGTCCCGCCAGTGGTGGCGCAGGACGGCCACCAGCGGCGTCTTCTCCACCACGCCGGTGGCCTTCCGGGCCTCGGCCTGGGCCAGCGCGGCCTTGAACACCGGTGATTCATCGACAGAGAGACGAATCCACAAGCCGACCAGCACCAGCACACCGGAGAGCAGGAACGGCACCCGCCATCCCCAGGACTCGAAGGCGGACTCGGAGAGCAGACCGGTCAGCGCGGACAGCACCGCGGTGGCCAGCAACTGCCCGGCGGGGGCGCCGGTCTGCGGCCAGGAGGCCCAGAATCCGCGCCGCCGCGCGTCCCCGTGCTCGGACACCAGCAGCACCGCGCCGCCCCATTCGCCGCCGAGCGCGAAGCCCTGGACCAGCCGCAGCGCGGTGAGCAGCACGGGGGCGGCCGAGCCGACGGTGGCGTGGGTCGGCAGCAGACCGATCGCACAGGTCGCCCCGCCCATCAGCAGCAGGCTGAGGATCAGCAGCTTCTTACGGCCGAGCCGGTCGCCGTAGTGCCCGAACACCAGGGCGCCGATGGGCCGGGCGGCGAAGCCGACCGCGTACGTCAGGAACGACAGCAGGGTTCCGACGAGCGGGTCGGAGTCGGGGAAGAACAGCTTGTTGAAGACGAGTGCGGCGGCCGACCCGTACAGGAAGAAGTCGTACCACTCGATGGTCGTGCCGATGAGGCTCGCCGCGACGACGCGGCGCAGCGAGCCGGGGCTGGTCGGGGGAGCGGGGGCCGGAGACGCCATGGTTACCACTTCCGAGCGGGTGCGGGGACGGATTCGTGTGCCACACCGTAGAAATGCGCATGTCAGCTCGGATATGTAGGGGGACTACACACTTCCGCCGTCCGTCGCGGGCGCCGCACCCATGCGGGCGGGATGACGGAGACGGGTCCGGGATGACGGAGACGGGCCCGGTGCGATGGAGACGGGCCCGGTGCGGGGGAGTTGGCTCCCCGGCCCCGGGCCCGCATGCCCTGGCTCAGACCTTGCGGTAGTCGTACGCCTCCGCGGCGGCGCCCGCGACCGTGTCCACGTCCGCGCCGGTGGACGCGGTGACGACGGCCGCCACCGCACCCTCCACCAGCGGCGCGTCCACCAGCCGGGAGCCCTCCGGCAGCTCGTCCTCCTCGGCCAGCAGCGCCTTGACGGTCAGTACGGCGCTGCCGAGGTCGACCAGTATGGCCACCCCGGCGCCCTGGTCGACCGCGTACGCCGCCTCGCGTATCAGCTCCTCGCTGGTGCCGAATCCGCCGTCCGGGGTGCCGCCCGCGGCGCGCACGGGCGCGGTGCCGCCGCCTGCCAGCGCGGTGGCCAGCCGGGCGACCGACTCGGCGACCTCCCCGCTGTGCGACACGACCACGACCCCGACCAGCTTCTCCCCGCCGTCCTCCGTGATGGCGCCCTCGGTCATCGGACGGCCTCCGCCAGCGCCGTGACGATCAGCGCGGACGAGGTGGCGCCGGGGTCCTGGTGGCCGACGCTGCGTTCGCCCAGATAGCTGGCCCGGCCCTTGCGCGCCAGCATCGGTACGGTGGCCAGCGCGCCCTTGTCGGCGGCCTCGCCCGCCGCGGTGAACGACGCGGTGTCGCCGCCCAGCGCCTCCACCGCTGGCAGCAGCGCGTCCAGCATGGTCTTGTCGCCCGGCGCGGCGCCGCCGAGCTGCGCGACCGCGTCCACCCCGGCCCGCAGCGCGTCGGCCAGCTGCTGGGGCGTGACCTCCGCCGCGTCCCCCAGCGCCTTGCCCGCGCGCCGCAGCAGCGTCCCGTACAGCGGCCCGGAGGCGCCGCCCACCTTCGAGATCAACTGGCGTCCGGCCAGGATGAGCGCGGCGCCGGGCGAGCCCGGCGGCTCTTTCTCCAGCGCTTCGGCCACGGCCGCGAAACCGCGCTGCATATTGGTGCCGTGGTCGGCGTCGCCGATCGCGGAGTCCAGATCGGTGAGCCGGGCCGCCTCGCGGTGCACGGACTCGGCCGCGGCGGTGAGCCAGCGTTGGAAGAAAGAGGTGTCGAGCGCGTGTTCGACTGCGGGTTCACTGCTGGACACAGACGCCTCCTCATGACGAAAACCGACGGCGACAGCGTACGTACCGGGTCCACCGGCGGGACGGGCCGGTGGGGCCCGGTGGGTGAGTCCTGTGTGTATGGGGGGCCGGGTCAGCAGCCCCAGCGGAGCCCGGCGGTCCGTACGGGGGCGTCCCACAGCCGCAGCAGGTCCTCGTCGACCTGGCACAGCGTGACCGAGGCGCCCGCCATGTCGAGTGATGTGACGTAGTTGCCGACGAGCGTACGTGCCACCGCCACATGGCGCTCGCCGAGCACCCGGTGCACCTCGGCCGCGAAGCCGTACAGCTCCAGCTGCGGAGTCGCGCCCATTCCGTTGACCAGGACGAGCACCGGACTGTCCGGGCGCAGGTCGTCCAGCACCGCGTCCACCGCGTAGTCGGCGATCTCGCGCGAGGTCATCATGGCCCGCCGCTCCCGCCCCGGCTCGCCGTGGATGCCCACGCCCAACTCCAGCTCCCCGGCGGGCAGATCGAAGGTGGGGCCGCCCTTGGCAGGTGTCGCACAGGGGGAGAGCGCCACGCCGAAGCTGCGCGAGGACGCGTTGACCCGGCGGGCGATCGCCTCCACCCGCTCCAGCGGCGCCCCTTCCTCGGCCGCCGCACCGGCGATCTTCTCCACGAACAGCGTCGCGCCGGTGCCCCGGCGGCCCGCCGTGTGGGTGCTGTCGGATACCGCCACGTCGTCGTCGACGAGCACCCTGGCGACCTGGATGCCCTCGTCCTCGGCGAGTTCGGCCGCCATGTCGAAGTTGAGCACGTCGCCGGTGTAGTTCTTGACGACGAACAGCACGCCCTTGCCGCTGTCCACGGCGGCCGCCGCGCGCACCATCTGGTCGGGCACGGGGGAGGTGAAGACCTCGCCGGGGCAGGCAGCGTCGAGCATGCCGGGCCCCACGAACCCGCCGTGCAGCGGCTCGTGGCCGGAGCCGCCGCCGGAGAGCAGGGCCACCTTGTCGGGTACCGGCGCGTCGCGCCGGATGATGACCCGGTTCTCGACATCCACCGTCAGTTCGGGATGGGAGGCGGCCAGTCCGCGCAGCGCGTCGGCGACCACGGTTTCGGCCACATTGATGAGCATCTTCATGGGGGCGTTCGTCCTCCACCGGAAGGGGGCTGTGCACCGCTGCAACAGCGTACGGACCCGACGCGGTCATGGCACCCCTGGGGCGCTGAGCCGAACGGCCTAATAAGCAGAAAAAGGTACATAGGCATCATATGGTG
Source organism: Streptomyces sp. NPDC005962 (assembly GCF_040629205.1). NCBI lineage: Bacteria > Bacillati > Actinomycetota > Actinomycetes > Kitasatosporales > Streptomycetaceae > Streptomyces > Streptomyces sp. NPDC005962. Next base: position 56,155 of record NZ_JBEXVE010000015.1, read on the forward strand.
CGCGCATGGAGAACACTGCCGCACCGGCGGCCGCCACCGCGCGCCCGCGCCCGCATCCACCCCGGCCGCCGCGCCACCGGCGCCGCGCGCCGTGGCTCGCGGTGGTCGCCGTCGGCTACGCGGTGGTCCAGCTCGCCGTGGTCGTCCCGCACGTCGGGCACGCGCTGGGGTGGGACGAGTCCGTCTACGTCTCCCAGGTGGACCCGCGCGGCCCGGCCGCGTACTTCAGCGCACCGCGCTCCCGCGGCATCAGCATGCTGGTCTCCCCGGTGGTCGCCGCCACGTCCTCCATCACGGCGCTCCGCATCCTCCTCACGGTGCTTTCCGCGGGCGCGCTCTACGCCGCCTTCCGCGTCTGGAACAGGTTGCTGCCGCGCGGCCCGGTCGCGCTCGCCGCGCTCCTCTTCGCCGGGCTGTGGATCACCACGATCAGCGGCCCGGCCGTGATGCCCAACCTCTGGGTCGCGCTCGGTGCGGTGGCCGCCGTCGGCTGGTTCCTGCGGCTGCCCCACGAGCGCCACGCCCGCTGGTGGCTCGCCGCGGTCGTCGCCGGTGTCACGCTCGTCCGCACCCCCGACGGCGGCTGGCTGGCCCTTCCGCTGCTGGCCGTCGCCCTCCGGGTGCGGATCTGGCGGCCCGCCCTGCCCGCGCTGGCGGGCGGGCTCCTGCTCGGCGCCGCGCAGTGGATCGGCGAGGCCTACGACCGCTTCGGCGGCATCGGCGGGCGGCTGGACGTCTCCAGCGAGGTCGAGGGCGGCATGGGCCTCCACTTCGCTGTGGGCGCCGCGCTGCGCAGCCTCAACGGGCCGCAGCTGTGCCGCCCGTGCGAGGTGTCGCTGAGCCATCCGGAGCTGACCCTGTGGTGGCTGTCGCTGCCGGTGCTGACCCTCGCCGCCGCCGGCCTCGCCCTGCGGGACCGTCACGAACGGCGGACCCGGGTGCGCGTCGGGCTCGGTCGGCCCCAGATGCAGCGCGACCCCGGCCTTCCGGTCACCGTGCTGCCCATCGTCTGCGCGGCCTCCCTCGCCGTCCCCTACCTGCTGCTCATCGACTACTCCGCGCCGCGCTTCCTGATGCCCTCCTACGCCCTGCTCGCCCTGCCCATCGCCGCGCTCGGCTTCCGCGCCGTCCGCGACGCGCGCTCGCCGCGCCACATGGCCACCGCGCTCGGGATCGTCGTCCTGCTCCACCTGGCCAGCCAGTTCGCCGTCCTCGCGCACACCTCGGCGGTGTCCGAGAAGACCACCGGGCGCTACCGCACCGCCGCCGACGGGCTGAAGCGGCTGGGGCTGCGGCCGCCGTGTCTGGTGGCCGGTGACCGGGCCCTGCCCGTCGCGTACCACGCGGGCTGCGGCTCCGCCCAGACCAGCGGGAACAACCGCTCCACCACCGTCACCGGGCTGCTGCGCCGGGCCGCGCACGAGCCCACCGCGCTGCTCGTCCGGCGCGACGGCGACGCCCGGCCGCCGTCGTACGCCCGCACCTGGATCGGTTTCCCGCTGCCGGGGACGGCGTGGAGCGCCTATCTGCCGCCGGACCAGGCGCGCCAAGTGGCCTCGCGCGGCGCGGGGGAATCGGGGGAGTCTCTCCAGTCGCGTAAATCCGGACAGGAGGCGTCGGAAAATCCCGCGAACATGGGCGCCATGACGACGTATCCGATCACCAGTTGGGCCGGATTCCAGACGGCGGAGCCCGGCTTCGCCACGGCCGCGCAGGAGCGCTTCGAGGCCTACCGCACCCATGTCCTGGCCACCGTGCGCCAGGACGGCTCCCCGCGGGTGACCCCTCTGGAGGTCAACTTCCGCTTCGGGGAGCTGTGGCTCGGCATGATGCCCGACTCGCGCAAGGCCGTCGACCTGCGCCGCGACCGGCGCTTCTCCCTCCAGGCCAACCCGGGCCCCACCGGCACCTCCGGCGGCGACATCCGGATCAGCGGCCGGGCCGTCGAGGTGACCGACCCGGATTCGCTCGCCCGCTTCGCCGCCGAGGTCCACCCGCCCGAGCCCTTCCACCTCTTCCGCGCCGAGGTGACCGAGGTCGTGCACACCGCGGTCGAGGGGTCCGACCTGGTGCTGCGTACCTGGCGCCCGGGCCATCCCGTACAGGTCGTACGGCGCGGTACGGACGACAGCCCGCCCCGGACGGACGAGGAGAGCTGAGCACCGGCGGTCCGGGGCGGAATGCCCGATGGCCCATGGCCCTTCCGAATTTTTGGAACGCGTTCTACCGTGCCCCTCGATCCCAGGACGCTCCCAGACCGCCGTCGTGGCGCACGCGAGACTCCAGGAGGGGCCGTGGACCTCGAATACACCCCTGAACAGCGGCAGTTACGAGCCGAGCTGCGCACCTATTTCGCCGAGCTGGTCCCCGACGACGCCTACGCCCGCTACGCGGACCCCGCCGGGCAGAAGCGGTTCTACCGCGAGACCATCCGCCGCCTCGGCACCGACGGCTGGCTGGGCGTGGGCTGGCCCCGGGAGTACGGCGGGCGGGGGCTGGGCCCGGTCGAACAGTTCATCTTCTTCGACGAGGCCGCCCAGGCGAACGTACCGCTGCCGCTGATGGCCCTCAACACGGTCGGCCCCACGCTCATGCGCTACGGCACCGACGAGCAGAAGCGGTACTTCCTGCCGCGCGTCCTCTCCGGCGAGATCGACTTCGCGATCGGCTACAGCGAACCCGACGCCGGAACCGACCTCGCCGCCCTCACCACCCGCGCCGTACGCGACGGCGACGACTACGTGGTGAACGGCCAGAAGACCTGGACCACCAACGGCGACACCGCCGACTGGGTCTGGCTCGCGGTCCGCACCGACCCCGACGCCAAGCCCCACAAGGGCATCAGCATCCTGCTCGTGCCGACCACCGACCCCGGCTACTCCTGCACCGTCATCACGACCCTCGCCTCGCACGACACCACCGCCAGCTACTACGAGGACATCCGGGTCCCGGCCGCCCGCCGCGTCGGCGCCGAGAACGAGGGCTGGCGGATGATCACCACCCAGCTCAACTACGAACGCGTCACCCTCGCCGCCCACGGCACCATGGCCATCCGCGCCCTGCGCGGCGTCCGGCAGTGGGCCGCCGACACCAAGCTCCCGGACGGCCGCCGGGTCATCGACCTGGCCTGGGTCCGCGCCCGGCTGGCCCGCACCCACGCCCGGCTGGACGCCATGAAGCTGCTCAACTGGCAGATGGTGGACGCCCTCCAGCGCGACACCCTCACCCCGTACGACGCCTCCGCCGTCAAGGTCTACGGCTCCGAGGCGCGCCGTGACGCCTACGCCTGGCTGATGGAGGTGGTCGGCGCCGCGGGCCCGCTCAAGGAGGGCTCGGCGGGCGCGGTCCTCCACGGGGAACTGGAGCGCGGCTACCGCAGCAGCGTCGTCTTCACCTTCGGCGGCGGCAACAACGAGATCCAGCGGGAGATCATCTCCTGGCTCGGCCTGGGCATGCCACGGGTGCGCCGCTGATCCGCTTGTGACCAGGCTTTTTAGTTGGCACAAAAGCAGGATAGTTGGCATCGAGATCACCATCATCTCAGAGGTGGCGACGCATCATTTCGATGCAGGAGGCTCGGGCCGCGTTTGAGTGATCCCGGGGGTCCGCGGCCCCAAGGTTCACACGCTGTCGGTGGTGATCGGCGGCTGCTCTCAGGCGAGACTCATGTGCGCGCCGGCTTCCGATCGTGCCGTGGCCACAAGGATCGCGTAGGGGCCGGCGACGGCCGATGCTTCGATCTGAAGCCACGCCTGGTGGAAGGCCATGCGTGCCAGCAGGCCGCTGACCTCGTCGGTGAGCCGTTGCCGCACGGCGGACGAGGAATCGGGGCGCCGCCGTATACGGTACGGAATCTCCAAGTACTCCTCGACCGCCGTCAGGGCTTCGGATTCAGCCTAAGACATGGTTTAGGAATGGTTCGATGTCACGCCCTGTGCAGTGATGATCCGGGTGTGGGACGTCAGGATCTCTTGGACCGCGGTGACAATCTGTGTTGTCGAGACACTCACGGGCCGGACGATGTCACTGATCTGTGCGCCAGGTGAAGCGATGCACGTGTTGTCGGCGTGGCCCAGGCTTATCACAGTGCCCCCGACCAGTGCCGGGACGAAACGCCAAACTGTAGTCCACCGGGCCCGCCGGCTCGAAGGCTCTGGACTTGCTCGCTCTATGGACTGTCCGCGCCTCGGCTGCCCCAAAGGTAGCCGAGATGACGCAGTAGGCATTCCCGCGCGCAGGCTGTCCTTAAATTCGAAGATTGAAGATTATGCGCTCTCTGGCTGGTCCATGATAATCGGCTACAGGTTCCGAGATGTCGAACCCCAGCGATCGATGAAAAATGATCGACTGCTTATTTATAGTCGGAGTGATAGCTCGAATGGTATCTCGCCCGTCGTCTCTTGCTGTGTCGAAGAAGCGCTCATAGAGACTGCGTCCTATGCCAGTGCCTCTGTGAATGGGGTCGACTCCGGAGAAGTGTATGTACGCCTCGCGTTGCCTTGCGGGTGAAAAGAATCCCACCAAGAATCCGGACAGAGTTCCCTTGGATTCAGCGATGAAGCTGGTTTCGTAGAAGTGATCGAGGAAGAGTCGAGGGAGAACGGGGCTCACGGTGCGCCCCCACCAGTCATCCATGACCGAAACGATGGGATCGTAGTCTTCGGGAGTGGCCTTTCGGATGTGAATCGCTTCATCCATGGGGTGTACTTTCTGTGCGAGCTTTTCTGCGGCGGCCTCAAATAAGTTCTGGCAACGGGTGTTTGAATGAGGGCATTGATGTGTTGCGCACTGTCGTCTCTATGGCTGCGGCTGCTGCGACGAGGTCATGGTCGCGGTAATGGTGGCCGATGAGTTGGATACCGATGGGAAGGCCTTCGGCAGTTGCAGCACACGGGAGTGTGAGGGCGGGGTGTTCGGTGAGGTTGAAGGTGTAGGTCAGCCATGCCCAGTCCAGGTAGTTCGCGGGACGGCCTCGCACAGTGTCGGGGTGGTCTGCTCCGGGGGCGAAGGGTGGGACGGCGCAGGTGGGGGTGATCGCGACGTCGTACGGAGCGAGGAACTCGCTCATCTCGGCCTTGTACTGCTGTCGTTGTAGATGAGCTGCTGCGAGGTCGGCCCCTGTGAAGCAGGCGGCCTCGCGTACAACGGCTGCCAGCCCGGTATCGAGGTCCTCTCCCGGGTCAGGGAACAGAGTGGCGAATCCGGTGGTCCAGATGACGTGCAGCAGGTCGAACCGGTCGTGAGGAGTGGCGTCGAGGACGTTCACTGTGTGGCCTGCGTCTTCGAGCCTGGCGACGGCCTGGGCGATGGGGCCGGAGACTGTCTCTTCTGGGGTACGGCCACCGAGTGTTGGCAGATAGGCGATCCGCAGCGAGCGGGGCGGGCGCTTGCACGCTCGGACGAAGCCTCCGGGAGAGTGGGGAAGGGAGGTGGGGTCCCGGTGGTCGGGGCCGCTGAGGACGTCCAGCAGGAGTGCTGCGTCGGCGACGGTGCGGGCGAGAGGGCCGTTGGCGACTATGGGGCCCAGCGGTGTGGGTGGAAAGTACGGGATGATGCCGGTGCTGGGCTTGATGCCGACGGTTCCGCAGAAGGATGCGGGAATTCGGACGGATCCAGCACCGTCCCCGCCCTGTGCCACCGGGGTGAAGCCTGCGGCGACAGCTGCGGCCGCCCCGCCGCTGGATCCTCCCGCCGTATGCGTGAGTGAGTGCGGGTTGCGGGCCGGGCCGTTGACCCGGTTACCGGAGTCCGCTTTCCAGCCCGCTTCGGAGGTGGTCGTCTTGCCCAGGAGTGCTCCACCGCTGGTCAGCAGTCGCTGGGCGAGTGGTGAATCGGCCGACGGGATCCAGTCCCTGGTGCGGGCGGAGCCCTTGGTGGTCCGTATCCCCGTAGTTGGGACGAGGTCTTTGAGCGCGAAGGGGATGCCCAACAGTGGTCGGGCAGGGGCGGTTTCTGAGGTACGCCATTCGTCTTCGGCCGCGCGGGCGTCGGCGAGGGCACGGTCGGCGGTGATGGTGACGAACGCGTTGACATGCTCGTCGTACTGGGCGATCCGGTCGAGATGAGCCTGCGCAACCTCGACTGGAGAGACCTCCTTGCGCGCGTAGAGCTCTCGGAGCTGGGCGGCGGTCTTCCAAGTCAGGTCGTCGGTGGGGGCGGTCAGGTCGGCCTCGCGGGGGACGGTGTCACTCATGCGTGGGCTCCGGGAGTGAGATCGGCGTCGGCGGCCCGCTCCGCCGGATCTGGGGTGACAAGGTCGACGCCGGACTTTTCCGGTGCCGTCTCGCGAAGGTTGAAGAGGGTGGCGAGCGATATGGCGACGGCCACGATCACGTACCAGGCGGGGGCGAGGTCGCTGTGGATGACCTCGGTAAGCCAGGTAAGGACGAAGGGTGAGGCGACCGAGGCGACGACGGCGAGACTGAATCCCAGAGAGACTCCTGAGTAGCGCACCCGGGTGGGGAAGAGCTCGACCCAGGCGCACACCAGCGGGCCGGTGTAGCAGCCGAGTGCCAGACCCCCGACCGCGACTTGGAGAACCATGGCGACGCCGGGGCCGCTGCTGGGGATAATGGCGTACATCGGCAGCACCAGGACGAGCATGGCGAATCCGCCGATGAACATCAGGGGTTTACGGCCGACGGTGTCCGAGATCCGTCCGGCGAGCGGGATGGTGAGGGCATAGACCGCGATCGCCACCGATGCGGTGATCAGCGATGCGCCTGCAGTGTAGTTCAGCTCGGTCCGCATAAACGTTGGGGTGTAGACGAGCACGACGTAGTAACAGACGGTCTGGCCCAGGGCGATGCCCGCGACACGTAGCACATCCCGGTGGTGCGTGCGCAGTACTTCCCGCAGCGGGGACGACGCGACGGTGTCGGTCTCCACGAGCTGCTGGAAGGCGGCAGAGTCTTCGAGCCGTAGCCGGATGTAGAGGCCGATGGCGCCGAGGGGAAGGGCGAGCAGGAAGCCGACGCGCCAGCCCCAGGACTGGAGCTGTTGTGCTGTGAGGCTCTGGGTGATGAGGAAGGAGAAGAGGGAGCCCGCGAGCAGACCGAGGCCGGTGCTGGAGGGCATGAAGCTCACGAAGAATCCTCGCCGGGAGCTCGGTGCGGCCTCGGCGATCAGAGCTGCGCCGCCCGCGTACTCGCCGCCGGCCGAGAAGCCCTGCACGATGCGGGCCACGACCAGCAGGATGGGGGCAGCGACGCCAATGGTGTCGTAGCTGGGTATCAGACCGATCGACGCACTGGACAGCGACATGAGGATCAGCACGATGGCCAGAGTCTTCCGGCGGCCGATCCGGTCGCCGTACCGGGCGAAGACTATGCCGCCGAGGGGCCGGGTGATGACAGGCAGCGCGAACACGCCGAAGGTCGCCAGCAGAGCGCCAGTGGGATTGCTCTGCTCGAAGAACACCGACGAGATGGTCACTGCCATGAACCCGTAGATGCTGTAGTCGAACCACTCGATGAAGTTGCCTATCGCGCCTGCGGTGATGGGTCTGCGTGTCGAGCCGGGGAGGGGAACGGCCATGATCGTGGAGCTCCTGTCGGAGCAGCGGGTGCTGCTGCGTGGTGTGGAGTCGGTTGATCGAAGGTGTCGACCCGCTGACCATAGGGCGACCTGAGCCACAGGACTAGGCCGATGATCCTGGCCTAAGGGCAGGGTTGTCCTATAGTGCGGGCCATGCCCACCCCGAACCGTCCCAGCGGCCGGCCTGGCCTTGCCTATCACCGGACCTGCGGTGATGCCGGAACCCCCGGCGTCCTGATGCCCTGCCGCGTGCAGCCGGCGGCCATGATCCGGCGCACCTTGCCGGGAGGGCCGGGATGACCCTGAACCAGCTCAGAGCGTTTGTCGAAGCCGAACGGCTCGGCTCGTTCACTGCGGCTGCAATGGCGATGGACATTGCCCAGGCCTCAGTCTCCGAACTTGTGCGGCGCCTTGAGGAGGAGCTGGACGCGGTCCTTTTCGTCCGCGGTAGCCGACGGTTGACGCTCACCGCAGCGGGCCAAGAACTTCTGCCGTTCGCGCAGGAGACCCTGCACGCGGCGGACGGCGGCGTCCGAGCGGTTCGGTCGCTGGGGTCCCTGGGCGGAGGGACCGCGACGTTCGGGGTTCTGCGCAACGCGGACTATTACTTGCTCTCCAATCTCGTACAGACGTTTCATGCCCAGTACCCGTCGGTCCGGGTCCGGCTGGTGGGCCAGAACTCCGCTGAGACCGGAGCCGCCGTAGCGGCGGGCACGATCGAGGCCGGCTTGGTCGTTCTACCGATCGATGACGAAGGGCTGAGCGTCAGGCCGCTGATGCGCGATGAGGTCTTCTTCGTCAGCGCAGACCGCGACCGCACGCGCGCTCCGGTGACCATTGAGGCGCTCGCCGCCGCACAGCTGGTGCTCTACGACGCGCACTACGGCTGGAAGGACCCCACCCGGCGGCAGATCGCTGAACGGGCTCAGCTCGCTGGGGTGCGCATCGATCCGATAATTGAACTGGAGCATGTCGAAGCCGCACTGCACTTGGCCGCCTCCGGGGTCGGCGACACGATCGCCAGCGCCGCTGTGATCAACAGCTCCGCCTTTCCGGCCGGCCTGCACACCGTGTCGTTCGCGGACCCGCTCTACGACACGATCGCGCTGGTGAGGCGCAGTGGGCACCCTCTCTCGCGTGCCACCAGGGAACTCGCCCGTCTGGCTGAAGACACCATCCGGGGGCTTTCGGACGGCGCGTAATCACCGTCTCCCGCCATGCTGCATGACCATCGGGGCGCTTTGGCTCACCTGCAGTCCTGCGAGCTCAGCCATCGCCTGACACATAGGTTAACCCTGTGGAAAGGGCAGGAAATGCTCCTCTAGTCCTGTGGCTGGATGTAGGCCTACGGTCCGGTGTCATGCAGATCACCTCCAGCGAAACCCAGGCACTCGCCCCCTTCCAGTGGCTCAAGCAGCCCGCTGTGGACGGTCCGCCCGCCCAGCGCGACCCGAAGGTCGTGGAACGCGTGTCGGAGATGCTCTCGAACATCGAGCGCAAGGGTCTTGACGCGGTACGCACCTACGCCCAGGAACTCGACGGCTGGTCCGGCGATCTCGAGATCAACGCCACCGAACTGAAAAAGTCCGGCGATGCCCTGCCTGTCGATGTCCGCTCCGCCCTCGAGCTCGGATACGAGCGCACTCACCGCTTCGCCTCCGCGCAGCGCGAGCATCTGACCGACTTCGAGATCGAACTCGCCCCCGGCGTGGCCGGCGGACAGCGCTATGTCCCCGTCACCCGTGTCGGTGCCTACCTCCCCGCCGGCCGCTTCCCGCTGCTCGCCAGTGCGTTCATGACCGTCGGTGTGGCCAAAGCCGCCGGCGTGCCCACGGTACTGTCCTGCACTCCGCCCTCCGGCGAGCACGGCGCGCATCCGGCTGTGCTGTATGGCGCCTACCTGTCACGCGCCGACCGCGTATTCGCCATCGGCGGTGTCCAGGCCCTGGGCGCGATGGCCTTCGGCCTGCTCGGCGACGCACCGGTCGACATGCTGGTCGGAGCCGGGAACGCCTTCGTCACCGAGGCCAAGCGACAGCTGTTCGGCCGCGTCGGCATCGACCTGCTGGCCGGCCCCTCCGAGGTCGCAGTGATCGCCGACGAGACCGCGGACCCGGAATGGGTCGCTGCCGACCTGCTCGGCCAGGCCGAGCACGGGCCGAACTCCCCGGCCGCGCTGATCACCACGTCGGCAGAGGCCGGGCGCAAGGTCATCGCGGCGATCGACAAACAGCTCGAGTCTCTCGCCACCCGTGAGATCGCCGGCGCTGCCTGGCGGGACTTCGGCTCGGTCATCGTGGTCCGCGACGCTCACGAGGCCGTGGCCGTGGCGGACGTACTCGGACCAGAGCACCTTGAGATCCAGACCGCTGACGACGACTTCTTCCTGGAAAACCTGACCAACTACGGTTCGCTGTTCCTCGGCCCCTGGAGCACCGTCGCCTACTCCGACAAGGGCATCGCCGGCACCAACCACGTGCTGCCGACCGGTAAGACAGCCCGCTACAACTCAGGGCTCTCCGTCTCCCGCTTCCTCAAGCCCCTGACATACCAGCGGGTGGCCAAGGAAGGCACCGCCGCCCTGGCCCCCGCGGTCGAGCGGATCTCCGCATTCGAGGGCCTGGCCGCTCACGGGGCCACCGCCACCATCCGTATCGACAAGGTCGGTCGTCACTCGGGCGCCTTCGACGGAACCTCCGCGGTCGACCGCGACTAGCACCACCTGCTCTCCTCGCCTCTGCACCGCGCAGAGGCGAGGGGCCTCGACACAAGAGATGCTTCCAGACGGCTGCGGCAGAGGTGTCTTCGTCGCTCATGCCGTCGCCGCCTGTGACCAGCAGGTGCCGAGCGACCGGCCGGCAGATTTGTGGTCACATACTCACCAGGACCATCCCATGCCAGATCAAGGACGTATTGCCTCGTCGTCGCACGGCTCAGGCACACAACTCACCCAAGGCCTCAAGAGCCGCCAGATCACCATGATCTCCATCGGAGGCGTGATCGGGGCCGGGCTCTTCGTCGGTTCGTCCAACGCCATCGCCACCGCAGGCCCCGCGGTACTGATCTCGTTCCTGGCCGCCGCCGCACTGGTGGTCCTGGTGATGCAGATGCTCGGAGAGATGGCCGTCGCGAACCCTGACACCGGATCCTTCTCCACCTACGCCGACCGCGCACTGGGACGCTGGGCCGGGTTCTCCATCGGCTGGCTCTACTGGTGGTTCTACATCCTCGTCATCCCCATCGAAGCCATCGCCGCGGGCGAGGTACTGAGCGGCATCACCGGCGTCCCGAGCTGGATCCCGGCGTTCGCCGTCATCGTCATCCTGGCGGGCACAAACCTCCTTACCGTCCGTAACTACGGCGAATTCGAGTACTGGTTCGCGCTGCTCAAGGTCATCGCCATCGTGGGCTTCCTCGTCCTCGGCGCACTGGCCATCTTCGGCTTGCTTCCAGGCTCCTCGACCGGCGGCATCTCGCACCTCTGGAGCAATGGCGGATTTACTCCCAAGGGCACGACCGCGATCCTCGCCGCTCTGCTGACCGCCATGTTCAGCTTCCAGGGCAGCGAGATCGTCACCATCGCCGCAGCTGAGTCCGAAGAGCCGAAGAACAACATCAAGAAGGCCATCCGCGCCGTCGTATGGCGCCTCGGCCTGTTCTACCTCGGGTCGATCTTCATCGTGGTCAGTCTGGTGCCCTGGAACGCCGACGGCTTGGCTTCCGGCTCCTACCAGGCAGTCCTCGAACGCATGAACATCCCGGGCGCGCGGCAGATCATGGACATCGTCGTCATCATCGCGGTCTGCAGCTGTCTGAACTCCGCCATCTACACCGCCTCCCGAATGGCCTTCTCACTCGCCAAACGCCAGGACGCCCCGTCCGCCTTCGCAGTCACCTCCTCTGGCGGCGTGCCACGCAACGCCGTCGTCGCGTCCACTGTCATCGGCATGGCAGCCGTCGTCGCGAACTACCTGCTACCGAGTGTCTTCACGTATCTGCTGGCATCCAGCGGAGCGATCGCACTGATGATGTACATGGTCATCGCGATCACCCAGTACGCCACCCGACGCCGCCAGAACCACTCGCCCGAAGTGCGCATGTGGCTCTTCCCCTACCTCACCCTGGCAACCATCGCCTTCATCGCCGCCGTCCTCATCCTCATGGCCATACTCCCCGGCCACCGCCTCGAACTCTGGCTGTCACTCGGCCTCGCCGCGATCCTGGTAGCCCTCGGCCTGCGGGTACAGCACAAGCACGGCACTCGCCCGCCAGCGCAGGCAGACCGCGAGCTGGCAACCACCTCCATCAGCGGCGAAAAAGCCGAGAGCACACACGAACCACAGCGGTGACAACGCGTCGCAGCGCCAACTTACGGTTCCCCGTTCCTGGGGTCCGTCTTCAACGCAGCGTCGTCCGCCAGGAAGGCGGGCCCCACGGCGGCTGGTGCGCGCGATCGCATGGCGGAGGACCGTCCTCGTAGCTGGTCTGCTGGGGCGATTCCGACAACACAGCGAGCGTGCGTTCCAGCCACCGGCGGTCCAGAGGGGCAACAACGCCCCCACCAAAGACACCCGGGGGATCGTCAAGACCGGAATGCAACATGAAGCCGACATGCCACTGCACACATGAACCCACCCTCTGCTTCACCTCCCGCGGGCGGCAACACCTGCGCGGTTACCCCTGTCTGCCCGAAGACCGCGACAGCAGGAACTGAACAGAACCATGGACGAGACTTCTAGGAATCAAGACGCTGGAACCTTCGTCATCATCGGCGAGACGAACCTCGCACGCCGCGTGTGCGCCTCCCTCAAGAATGACGGACACAGCGTCCAGCACCTGACCAGCCCCCGCGACGACGAGCTGCGCACAGCCCTGGCGGATGGGCCCAAGGGTGTCGCTGTCCTCCTGCACGACGATGTCGCGGCCCTTCGTTACGCCCTGGCAGTGGCTCACCTCTCCCCCCGCGTGCCCATGGAGGCGACGATCTTCGATCGCACTGTGGCCGATGAGTTGATCCGCCTCCTGCCACAGTGCGATGTCACATCGCCGGCCGATCTTGTGACACCGACCCTGGCCGGACAGTGCATGGATCCGGAACTCGTCTCCCTCCATACCACCGGGCACCAGGCTCGAGCAGTACGCATGACCGATGGCCGACTGCGCACCGAGTCCTGGACAGCCCGCCGCCGGCTCCGCTGGCAAACCCGACTCGGCAGGATCACGGGGCAGCTCAGGCCCCACGACAAGGGGACGCGCATCATGCTCACCGGCCTGCTTGGCATGGTGGCTGTGCTGTTGGGCGACACCACATGGCTGACACTCCACGGGCACCCTCCGGCGCAGGCATTTTTCGACGCCGCCCGCGTGATCGCCACCGTCGGCCCGGCCACCGCCCCGTCTTCTTCCTCCGGGTACTACGTGGTTTCCGCCGCGGCCATGCTCGGCACAGTCGTCCTCAGCGCGATCTTTACCGCCGGCATCGTCGAGCGCCTCCTCGGCCCGAAGCTGGTCGGACTGATCGGCCCCCGCACACTGCCCCGCTTCGGCCACGTGATCATCGTCGGAATGGGGCAGGTAGGGCTTCGACTGTGCAGCGAACTGCAGCGTCTGGGCGTGCCGGTGGTCGGTGTCGAGCGGAATCCGCATGCCCCCCCAGGTCCGGCTTGCCCGGTCACTCGGCATCCCGGTGCTGACAGGGCATGGCGGCGACCGGGCTGTGCTCGAACAGCTGCATATACGACGTGCCAGAGCCCTGGCAGCTGTCGGCTCGGATGACCTGGACAACATCGCTGTGGCGATCGCAGCCCACGGAGTCTCGCCCGCAACCAGAGTCGTGCTGCGCGCAGGCGAGCACGAAGCAATCGCCGAGACACGATCGCTGCTTCGGGTGGGCTCCATCCGCGACGTCACCAGTCTGGCCGCCGCCTACATCACAGCGCGCCTGCGGGGAGGGCAAGCCGCAGGTGTGCTCGCCTACAAGCACGACGTGTACGTGGAGGCACAAGACGCGACGTTCGCGAAGTGGCCGCTCGCAGCGCGCGATCTGTGTCCGCACGTGGATGTCGCAGTGTCCACGGCCCCTGCCGAAGGCGGCGGCTCTCCCGTAGCTCAGACCTGGCCATGAGCACCTTCGCGCCCTCCACTGATCGCTCACGGCCGTGCCGTAAGCAGCCCGTCTACCAGTCTCCGAGGCCAGTTCAGGACAAGCACCTCATACGGGCTTTGGGCAGTCCGGTCCGATCGGCCCTGGCCATCACCCGCGCCTGCACGCCCGGCGGCCAGCCGAACCCGACACCGCAGAGCACGCGCCCAACTTCGTCGTAAGAGCTCCAGGCACGGCCCGGGAGCCCCTGACCGATCGAGACCACCGGAAATATTGGCAGGTGAATGAGTCATGACATCACCCGTTTCGGACTCTGCAGGCGCCGTTGGCGGCGGCTGGAACGAACGGCGCGAGGACTACGCGCTGCGGCGTGTACCGCTGTCCTACCGGCAGTGGGGGGCCATCTCCCTGACCGGTGTCATGTTGGGCGTCGCCACGGCGATGTTCTTTCTGGCCTGGGGAGGACAGCTCATCATCGCCTACGGCACGGTCAACACGCTGATCGGCATGATCTTCGGCACGGTACTCATTGGCGGTGTCGGGCTCGTCCTTACCCGGATATCAGCCGCCACCGGACTGGACTCCGACCTCATCACCCGTGGTGCCGGGTTCGGCTTCATGGGCTCGGCGTTCACGTCTCTGATCTACACGTTCAACTTCGTGATGTTCTTCGCCTTCGAAGGCGAAATCATGGCTGCCGCCATCCACGACTATTGGCCGGTCATCCCGTCCTGGTCGGTCTACCTCGCGGTCGGGCTGGTGTTCATCCCGCTCACCTGGTGGGGGATCACGGCGATGAACTGGCTGATGTGGGCCACCCTGCCGGTCTATCTCGGGTTCCTCGTATGGACGATCGTCCTTGCCGCAACCAGTGACACACACGCCGCGTTCTGGTCCCACGTCCCGACGACAGTCGCCAACCCCGCAGCGGGCCCGGCGCTGCTGCAGGTGATGGCGGCCAGTCTCGGACTCATCTCCATGGCCACCGGCGCCGCGGACCTGGGCCGGTTCCTCCCGCCCGGCAAGCGGACCGGCGGTGCGGTCGCGCTGGGGTTCGGGTCCATGTTCGTCACGCTGTGCGTCCTGACCATGCTCGGTGGCTGGTTCACCCTGCGATTCGACGGGTCGACCAACCCTGGCGCCTACCTGTCCGGGCTCATGGGCATCTGGGGAGTCCTCTTCGTCATCGTCACCCAGCTGCGCATCAACACCACAAACGTCTACTCGGGTTCACTGGCGTACGCCAACTTCTTCTGCCGCATCTTCCACATCACACCGGGCCGCCAGTACTGGGTCATCCTGACCACAGTCGTTGGCACCGGCCTGATGTTCGGAGGGATCCTCGACCACCTCAACGCGATTCTGACGTTCGAAGCAACCTTCATCATGGCCTGGGTGATGGCCGTCGTCTCCGACATCGTCATCAACAAACGCCTGGGCCTGTCGCCGAGCAACTTCGTCTACAAGCGCGCCCACACGTACAAGTACAACCCGGTCGGGGTCGGAGCCCTGGTCTTCGCTCTGGCCATTGCTCTGCCGCTGGCGTTCAACGTGGCGGGACCTCTCGGGAAGACGCTGGCCCCCTTCGTGTCCGGGATCGTCGCTTTCGCCGCGGCCCCGGCCATCGCCGCCCTTACACGGGGACGCTACTACCTGCCTGCCACCGCTGCCTCCAACATCGACCCGGCGCTCCCCGCGGTCGGCACGGGCTCCATCGCGAACATCGCCTCAGCGCGGGCAGACGCGCACACCCAGGAGGTGAACGGTACGAGCAGGTGCACGACATGCGCGGATTCCTTCGAGCTCGCCGAGTTCGTCAGCTGCCCCTTTCACCAGGGACCGGTCTGCTCGGTCTGCTGCTCTTCCGAGTCCAGATGCAAGGAGATGTGCAAGAGCGAGCAACAGGCTGTCCTGACCATCAAGTCGGCTCCCACACAGTCGGCCTGACACCAGACGTGCCACCAGGGGGGGACCGCCCACCAGAAAGACCAACTCGCCCAGCCTTCGAGGTGATCATGTATTTCCCGTCGACCAGCAATGACCTGCCCGAGACCGCCGACGCACTGGTCATCGGCGCTGGTGCCTCCGGAGCCGTAGCAGTAAGAGAACTCGCCGCCCGTGGGTTCAGCGTTGTGTGCCTGGAACAGGGCGGGTGGACACCGCGCAGCGATTTCGCGGGCGCCACCGCAGAGTGGGAACTGCTGTCCCAGAAGACGTGGCACCCCAACCCGAACGTCCGCTCCGCCACTTCGGACTACCCGATCGAGGTCAGCGATTCCGATGTCAACCCCCTGATGTACAGCGGCGTCGGCGGCAGCACCATCCTGTACGGGGCGCACTGGCTGCGCTCGCTTCCCTCGGACTTCCGGGTGCGCACTCTGGACGGCGTCGCCGACGACTGGCCACTGACCTACGAGGATCTGGAACCTTTCTACGACCGGGCGGACCGGGACATCGGCGCCTCCGGGCTGGCTGGCGACCCCGCCTACCCGGAGAGCACCGCTTACCCGCTGCCGCCGCTGCCGATCGGCAAGGCCGGCCTGAAGGCAGCACGTGGAATGGACAAACTCGGATGGCATTGGTGGCCGGGAACCAACGCCATCGCCTCACGCTCCTACCGCGGTCGCTCGGCCTGCGTACGCCGCGGAACGTGCCAGACCGGCTGCCCCGAGGGCGCCAAGGCGTCCACCGACATCACCCACTGGCCGCAGGCGATCGAACATGGCGCGCGATTGGTGACAGGAGCGCGCGTCACCGAGATCACGGTCAACGCCCGAGGACTGGCAGACGGGGCCGTCTACACAGACCGCTCTGGCATGCAGCACCGTCAGAAGGCGTCCGTAGTTATTGTCGCGGCCAACGGCGTCGGCACACCGCGCTTGCTTTTGCTCTCGACATCGCCGCGCTTCCCCGAAGGCCTCGCGAACTCCTCCGGGCTCGTCGGGAAACGACTGATGATCCACCCCTACGCCGCGGTGGTCGGCACCTACGATGAGCAACTCGAAAGCTGGCTGGGACCAGCCGGCCAGACCATCACCTCCCTGCAGTTCTACGAGACCGACAGCTCGCGCGGATTCGTACGCGGCGGCAAGTGGCAGACCATGCCGACCGGAGGTCCCCTGGGACACCGGTCCGGCTACGGCGGCCGGCCCAGCACCGAGGCGTGGGGGGCCAACTTCCACCGAGCAGCACGCAACGTCGGGCACTCCTTCGAATGGGGCGTCATCGCCGAGGACCTCCCCGACGAGGCCAACCGGGTCGCCCTCGACACCCAACTGACCGACACGGACGGCGTCCCCGCCCCCAAGATCGTCTACAGGACGTCGGAGAACACCCGTCGTCTGCTGGACTTCCACATCGACAGGATGCGCGAAGCCCACGAAGCGGCAGGGGCCGCCTCCACGGTCGACACCCCGCTGATGCGCGACTGTGGCTGGCACCTGCTGGGCACCGCCCGTATGGGCTCTGACCCCGCGACCAGCGTCGTCGACGAATGGGGTCGCGCCCACGACGTACCCAACCTCTACGTGATGGACGGCAGCACGTTCGTCACCTCGACCGGAGTCAACCCGACGGCCACCATCATGGCGCTCGCCCTGCGCTCGGTCGAACGCCTCATCGCGCAACGCATCGACCAGGAGATCCCGGCATGACACCGCACGACCAGTCCGACGACACCCTCATCGAGGGCGACCGCACTCTGTATGGGGCCCTGGCCGACGTTCTCATCCCATCCGCCGAGGGCATGCCCTCGGCCACTGAGGCCGACGTGCCTGGCACCTGGCTCGACCAGGCACTGCGTGCCCGGCCAGACATGTACCGGGCACTCCGCCACACCCTGGACTCGGCACGAGACGCTCCCGCCACGCCCAAGGCTGTACTCGACCATCTCGCCGAGATCAGCCCGGCGGACTTCGAGTCGTTCGCAATGCTCACGGCCGGTGCCTACTACCTCAACCCCTCGGTCCGTGAACGGATCGGCTACCCCGGCCAGGAAGACCGCCCGGCGACCGAAGACGTCGACGCCTACCTGGACCTGCTTGAACATGTCGTCGACCGCGGTCCAGTCTGCCGTCTCACCCCACCTGAGGCGGGCAGCACGCATGCCGAGGATCCCACACGCGGCAAGGAGAACTAGCGCCATGCGCTTGGCCAACAGGACAGCGGTTATCACCGGCGCGGCCACTGGTATTGGTCGCGCCACAGCCCTGCTATTCGCCCGCGAGGGCGCCAATGTGATCGTCGCTGACATCAACGACCCCGAGGGCAACGCGACCGCCGCAGCCATCACCGGGGCGGCCGGACACTCCCACTACGTGCACGCTGACACCTCCCGCGCAAAGGAGGTGGAGTCGCTGCTGCAGCATGCCGCCAACCGCTTCGGGGGGATCGACATCATCGTCAACAGCGCCGGAGTGCAACGCTCGGGCAGCATCACCGGCTTCCCCGAAGCGGACTGGGATCTCATGATGCAGGTCAACCCCAAGACCTGTTTCCTCACTGCCCGCTTCGGCACGCCACTGCTGCAGAAACGCGGCGGCGGGACCATCGTCAACATTGCCTCGATCGCCGGGCTGAAAGGTGGCCCCGGACAGACCGCCTATTCCGCCTCCAAGGGGGCTGTGATCGCCTTCTCCAAAGCACTCGCAGCCGAACTTGCTCCCGACGGCATCCGTGTCAACGCACTGTGTCCAGGCTGGGTGGACACCCCGTTCAACGAGCCGGCCATCGCCTTCATGGGCGGGCGCGCCGCACAGGAGGAGATGGTCACCCGCACCGTCCCTTTGCAGCGCCAAGGCACCCCCGAGGAGATCGCTGCGGCAGCCCTGTTCCTCGCCTCCGACGCCTCCTCCTACCTGACCGGGCAGGCCCTCATCATCGACGGCGGTGTCCTTTGACCGCCCCCACCCTCCGGACACCTGGCTGGGCTCGGCCAGGACCACCATGAACAGGAGCGCCTTGTGACCATCACCCTCACCCAAGCGGAAGCCGCGATCAATGCCGCCAAAGGTCGGGCCGTTGAGTTGGGCGTGCCGATGTCCATCGCTGTCGTAGACGCCGGAGGACACCTCGTCGCTTTCGCCCGCCAGGACGACGCCAACCTCGTCAGCCTGGACATTGCGATCGGCAAGGCATACACCTCAGCTGTCATGCGGATGCCCACCGCTGACATCACCGAACTCGTCCAGCCCGGCGCGCCTCTCTACAACCTCGCCATCGCCAACACCAGCCGCCCCCTGGTCACCTTCGCCGGCGGCCATCCCCTTGGCCACCCGGTCACCGGCGCGATCGGCATCTCTGGCGGAACGGTAGAGCAGGACGACGACGTCGCCCGCGCCGCCCTCGACCCCCGCTGACCCACCCAAAACCGTTGGCCCCCACGGTGTGCACGCCGTACCTGGTCACAACCCCAGAAGGGAGGGCACGTCACGGCGTTGACCACCCCCGGCAGTCGACCGCGGCACAGCAGTGCGCGCTCGATGCGGCTGGTCTCGACCCGCCGTTGGATTCGTGGAGATCAACAGGGACCAGGGCCCGTGCCCGCTCTGCTTTCTGTGTGCCGCTCCTTCGCGTTGCCGACAGCCGACTTCGCAGGCCTGAGGCCAAGCGCTCCGAGATCAGTTGGCTGGGAGGGGTAGGGAGAGGAACGAACTTGATCTCCGGCGGCCTCTTGATCCCGCTCTTCGACGATCAAGGTCATGCCCTCGGCCGTCGCGGAAGCCTTCTGTAGTCCTACCCAACCGTGGGGACAACGTTCGCTGATCTGCGGTCGCGCCCGTAATGTTTCGTCAGTGCCCAGCACAGATCTCCAGACGACGCTGTCATGCTCCATGAACTGAGGATCGTTGCGGCTTCTAACTGATTGAGGACATCGAGTAGCGCGGTGGATGCCAGACCGCACTCACGTGCCAGTCGCTCCGCTTCGGCCATCCCGTGATCGCCTCCTGGAGCAGTGTGGGCCGCGAGACACAGGGCAACAAGTCGGGGAAGAGGCACGCAGCCCGTACGGACACAGCTGGAGGCGCGTAGCGCCCAGTCGGCGGCGCTCAGTCTGTCGGGGCGCTGGGTATTGGGTGAACAATCCGGTGTCGAGCAGGTGGACGACCACGACACGATCACTGGAGCGCGGCTTGTGCAGGGTCGTACGCAGCCACTGTGCCTGTTCGAGTTCCCGCCAGGGGTCCGTGGCCGGTGCCAGCCGAAGGCTGCGCAGCACTCCGAACGGCAAGCGGACTTGGGCCGAGTCGTTCATCCGCAAGGCGCACTGTAGAGCGATCAGCCGGCCAGCGGCTCCTGTGTCGGCCGGTAGTGCCGCGGCGAGGTAGCTGAGCATCTCGCGTACCCGGGTCTGCCCGTCCGGGCTTCTGGGGCGGCGGTGCTTGCGACGGATGTTCGAGTGCGTGGAGGGCGCTGCCGTCGCGCCTGCGATTGCGTCGGGCACGACGGATGCCTGCGAGGTGGCCGCGGCGCAGGCTGTACAGGCGTCGGCGAGACGCCATAGCCGTCCGCCTTGCTCTCGTGCCAGCAAAAGCCGGATGGGCCCGCTGCAACCACGGTGGCGGGGGTGCCAGTGACAGCCGCGCTCGTGGCATTGGCAGGTGCGGAGGTGCGCCGGGATGGGATCGCGGCGGGCGTGGCGAGCCAGGTGAGCCAGGAGTTCCGATCGGGCCGATCGACCGCTCAGCGGTCGCCGACTGTGGGGGCACTGCTGGCACACGAGGATCGGCCCGCCGGGCTGCGGGCGCAGTTCTGCTGTCCAGGCACGGCGGACTCCGGGTCGTGTCGTGCGAAGTCTCATGGGGCGCTGGTCCCTCCCGTCGTTTCCGCGCCGCCCCGCAGAAATCTGGGGGTGGCCGCACACGCTAGTGCAGACCTCTGCCCTGTGCGTGGCGCCATCGCTCGCAAAAAACAGGGCAGAGGTCTGCACTGACAGGGCAGGGCTCTGCACCGTCGGATGGTTAGATGAATTCTTCCGCCCGATCCGGACTTCCATGAGCTGCGTCTGGAACTCTCGCGGCTGCGGGCGGCGCGAGGCTGGAGCTATGACCAGCTCGCAGCAGGCCGTCGAGCTTCTCCTTGGATCGCGAGATGAGGGCGACGTCGAAGCCGTGGCCGCCGAAGACAGCGAGTGCAACCCCGGCGTGGAAGGGCTTTTCACGAGTCCGAACATCGCCGAGGGCCGTTCCGGCGTCGCGCTCCACCTGCGCATCACCGTGCTGGGTCCGGACGCGGCACCCGTCATCGGCGGTCAGGAGAGGTATACGGGGCAGGTGTACCTGCCTGAGGAGTACAACGAGGCCGTGGCGGGGCTCGCACCCTACAACCAGCACACGACCCTGGAGCGGCTGCGCAACGAGGACGACTTGGTCTACCAGTCGGCGGGCGGGCCGGACCTGCTCCTTGACGTGGCGCCGGTCGACCCGCGCGACGTTGAAGCCGGACTGACCGCATCGTTCACCTTGACCGTCGCCTCCGCCTAGGTGCCGCACCCGGGCCCTGGATAGGCGCCGTTCGGGGTCGCGCGCAGGGATCGCCCAAGCCACCCGGCGCCTGCCCCGCGCAGAGCATTGCTCTGCCGGGCAGGAGGATGGTGGTGACCGGTGCGACATCCAACAGAGGTCGTTGGGCCGGGGTTACGGCTTGGCGTTGGCTCCCTGGCGACGGGCCTTGACGGGCTCGGGGAGGAACCGGTTGAGGAAGGCGGTGCGCTGTGTGGCGCGGTCGCCTCCGACGACGTGGTCCTTTCCGGCGAGGAGGGCGTCGACGCCCTGTTTGGCGACGAGCCGTTTGTCATTCTTCCGGCCCTTGCCGATGGAGGTCTGGCCCATGCCGGCGCGGGCATGGAAGTCGCTGTCGGTGGCACCGGGCAGGAGAGCGGTGACAGTGACGCCGGTTCCGCGGAGCTCTTCGCGCAGGGACTCGGCGAAGGAGTAGCCGAACGCCTTCGACGGCCCGTAGACGGTCTCGTAGGGCGTGGGCGTCGTGGCGGAGATGGAGGAGGTGATGAGTATGCGGCCGGCGCCGCGGGCCAGCATGTCGGGCACGACGCGTTTGGCGAGGTGGACGACGGCGTTGATATTGAGGGCGATGAGGTTGAGTTCGTCGTCGAGGTCGGTGTCGGTGGCGAAGGCGCCGCCGATGCTGATGCCGGCATTGAGAACGGCGATGTCCAGGGACCTTCCGGTCTCGTGGACCTGCTTCCAGAGGTTTTCGACGCCGTCATAGGTACCGAGGTCGGCGCGGAGCGGATAGACGGTGGCGCCAAGGGCCCGCAGTCCTTCGGCGACGGTGTCGATGGAGTCGCTGCGGCCGGTGCCGATGATGTCGTAGCCGCGGTTGGCCAGTTCGAGGGCGACTTCGGTGCCGATGCCGTTGGAGGCGCCGGTGACGAAGGCGAGCGGTCGGCGAACGGTGGACGTGGGCATGATGGTTCCTCCCATGAAGGGGGCGTTCGGAGCGCGAGAGAGCCCGTACGGTCGGGCACCGGAACGCTCCTCCTACGGGTTCGAGCCCCGGCGCTCGTGTGGCGGTGCGTCGGCCGGGGTCTGGTCTGTCCGGCGGATGCTCCAGCTGGCGAGGATGCGGAGCTTTTCGAGGTCGGCGTTGGTCTTGCCGGCGTAGATGAACAGGATTTGGTCCGGGTCGCCGGGGAGAGTGAGGGCCTCGTAGGTGATGTCGAGGCGGCCGACCAGGGGGTGGTCGAACCGCTTGGTGCCCCAGGTGCGTTCGACGACGGTGCGCTCGGCCCACCAGGTCACGAACTCGGGGCTCGCAGCCTTGAGTTTGTCGACGAAGCGGGCTGTCTGCGCGTCGTTGGGGTAGCGGCCGGCTTCGGCGCGCAGGACACCGACGACTTCGGAGGTGACCTGGGCCCAGTCGAGGTAGAGGTCGCGAGCGGCAGGGTCCAGGAGCATCCAGCGCAGCAGATTGCGGTCGTCGGTATCGCGCTCGTTGAACGGGGTCAGCAGCGCATCGAGGAGGGCGTTGGAAGCCAGGACCTCGTTGCGGCGCCCGAGGACGAAGGCGGGCTGGTCGTGCATGCCGTCGAGGATGCGCATCAGGTCGGGGCGTACCTGCTGGCGCGGTGTGGGTTCCTTTGCCGCCTGCCGGGGCTGGGGGCGGAGCAGATCGCGCAGGTACTGGGTTTCGGCCTGGGTCAGCTGGAGCGCTTCGGCGATGGACAGGATGACGCCTTCGGAGGCGCTGGTCAGCCGTCCCTGTTCGAGGCGGGTGTAGTAGTCCACGCTGACGCCGGCCAGCTGCGCGACCTCCTCGCGGCGCAGGCCCGGGACGCGGCGGCCCGGGTGGTTCGTCAGCCCGGCCTGTGAGGGCCGGAGCGCGTCACGCCGGGTGCGCAGAAACTCTTTGATCTCCTCGGCTTTCTTCGCCATGTCCTCCAGTGTTCCCCGGCCCCGGGTGAGGTTCCACTGCTGAAGGGGGGCAGGTCTTTCCCGGTCAAGACCAGCCCCCGCTACGGCCTTGGCCTGCGGCTTTGTCGTCACCGGCTGCTCGACCGGCTTCGGCCGTGCCCTGGCCCGGCAGGTTCTCGCAGCCGGTCACCGGGCGGTCGTCACCGCCCGCAGCGCCGACCAGGTGAAGGACATCGTCGATGCCTATGCCGACGACGCGCTCGCACTGCCGCTGGACGTCATCGACCCCGCCGCAGGTGCCGGCCGCGGTCGTCGCCGCCAAGTTCGCCGTCGAGGGCCTCACCGACGCTGAAAAGCCCCGTCACCACCCGCGCTGTCATGAGGTGTCATCGACTGTCGTGACCTGTCACGGGCTCAGACGGGCCGGTGCGTGGGTTGTCGGGTGGCATGACACGCAGTGGTCCGAGCGCTGGTCGGAGTGGTGAGGCCAGTCGGCCTCCGGACGTCCCCGCGACGGGCTCGGGGTGTCCTGTCTGAGGAGTGCGGCATGCGCCTCGCGGAGCTCGGGGCCCGGGTATAACCCCAGTTCATCCGCCAGGCGCCGCCGTACGGAGTCGTACATGTGCAGGGCGTCGACCTGCCGTCCGGCGGCGTGCAGACAGGTCATCAGCTGCGCCGTCAGACTCTCGCGCAGCGGATGCTGGCCCACGGCGTACCTCAGGTCCGCCACGGCCTCCGCCGGCCGGCCGGCCCGCAGTAATCGCTTGGCCAGCGCTTCCAGCGCGTTGAGGCGCGCGTCCTCCCAGGGGATCGCCAGGTCGTGCCAGCAGGCGAATCCCGCCAGGTCGGTCAGGACCTGTCCGCGCCACAGCGCCAGGGCCTCGCGCAGGAGGGAGACGGCGTCGACGTCGTGGATGCGCTCGGAGGCGGCCTCCGCCAGCTGTGTGAACAGGTGGGCGTCCACCCGGTCCGCGTCGATGACGAGCGCGTATCCGGGAGAGCACGTCTCGATCGACACACGGGGTCCGAGTGCCTGTCTGAGCGCGGATATGTGGCCGTGTACGACGGTCCGGGCGTGCTTGGGAGGGGCGCCTTCCCAGAGCACGTTGACCAGCCGGTCCATGGAGACGACCCGGTTCGTGTCCAGCGCCAGCAGGGAAAGCAGCGCGCGCCGCTTGCGGGTCTCCACCCGGATGAGAGTTCCGCTGTCGGTCACCAGCTGCACGGGTCCCAACACGTTTACGCGCAATGGACACGCCTTTCTCGAACCCCCTGCAATACCGGACGCCACCGTAACTTCGCTTCCCTGTCGCGCACAACGGTGCCGTGGGATCTGGGAATCCCCTAGGGAATGTTTACGGAGCGGAAAGGGCGAGGGCCTTGGCCGCTTCGATGCCCCGTGCATCATGTCGGCAAACGAGACCCACATCACCATCACCGGCGCCGTGCCGGAGCTCTTGCGGTCTCGCCATGGCGGGACGGTGCGCTATTGAATTTCCGGTGGAATGCCATTTAGGGTTCGCGATATGGCGAATCAGACCGCAGCCGGTCCGGAGCTTCTTCAATACGTCAGGGACGTCTCCCTCAGGGAAGATGAGATCCTGCGCGATCTGCGCCTGCTGACCGCGGAGCTGCCCGGTGGGGAAGCGATGCAGGTCATGGCCGAGGAGGGGCAGTTCCTCGCGTTTCTGATCGCGTCGACCGGAGCCGCGGAGGTGCTGGAGATCGGCACCTTCACCGGTTACAGCACCCTGTGCATGGCTCGCGCTCTTCCGCCGCACGGGCGATTGGTCACCTGTGACATCAGTGAGCGGTGGCCGGAGATCGGCGCCGATTACTGGCGGCGGGCGGGCGTTTCCGAGCGGATCGAGGTTCGTATCGGTGCGGCGACCGACACTCTTGAGAAGATGATCGCCGAAGGCTGTTCCGATGGTTTCGGTCTTGTTTTCATCGATGGAGACAAGGCGAATTACCCGCGGTACTACGAGCTGGCCTTGCGACTTGTGCGGCCGGGCGGACTGCTGGTGATCGACAACACGCTTTTTTTCGGCCGCGTCATCGACCCCCTCGCCGACGACGCGGACACCGCCGGTGTGCGTGAGGTCAATGCCAGAATCCGCGACGACCAGCGGGTCGATGTCTGCATGCTCCCGGTGGCCGACGGCATCACTCTGGTCCGCCGGAAGTGAGCTCGCAGGCGATCAGCTTGGTCATGGTGGGGGCGTCCCGCCGCTCGGCGGCGAGGTGCAGCAGCTGGACGTCCTCGCCGGAACTCACCGGGACCTGACCCCGGCAGTCGCAGGGCTGCTCGTCGAAGCCGCCGAACCGGTAGGCGATCTCCATCATCCGGTTGCGGTCGGTGGCGCGGAAGTCCGCCAGCAGATGGACACCGGCCCGGGCGGCCTCGTCTGCCAGCCAGTTCAGGATGATCGTCCCGGCGCCGAACGCCACCACCCGGCACGAGGTGGCCAGCAGCTTGAGATGCCACGCCGCCGGGTGCTTTTGGAGCAGCACCACCCCCACGGCGCCGTGCGGCCCGAAGCGGTCGGTCAGCGTCGTGACCAGGACCTCGTGGCCGGGGTCGGCGAGGAGCGCGCGCAGCACCCCGTCCGGGTAGTGCACCCCGGTCGCGTTCATCTGGCTGGTGCGCAGGGTCAGTTCCTCGACCCGCGTCAGCTCGTCCTCCGTGGCCCGCTCGATGCGCATCTCCATGTCCAGCGAGCGCAGGAAGTCCTCGTGCGAGCCGGTGAACCGTGACTGCTCGTCCGTGCGCCGGAAGCCCGCCTGGTACATCTTCCGGCGCTGCCGCGAGTCGGCGGTCACCGACCCCGGGCTGAACTCGGGCAGGCCGAGCAGCGCCGTGGCGTCCTCCGCCGGATAGCAGCGCACATCCGGGAGGTGGTAGGCGACCTCGGCCCGCTCGGCCGGCTGGTCGTCGATGAAGGCGATGGTGCCGGGGGCGAAATTCAGCTGCTCGGTGATCCGGCCTACGGCGTCCGACTTACGCCCCCAGCCGATCTCCGGGAGGACGAAGTAGTCGGCGACGCCGAGCGCCTCCAACCGCGACCAGGCGAGGTCGTGGTCGTTGCGGCTGCACACCGACTGGAGTATGCCGCGCGCGTCCAGAGCGGCGATCACCTCGCGGATCGCCTCGGGCAGGACGACGTTCCCGTCCTCCAGCAACGTGCCCTGCCAGAGCGTGTTGTCGAGGTCCCAGACCAGGCACTTCACGGTCACGGGCGGGACCGCCGGGGCGGTGTCGCTCATGTTCGGCTCCTCGTGGCGGCGTCGGCCAGGATCAGCTGGCACACCTCGTTGCTGCCCTCGATGATTTCCATCAGCTTGGCGTCGCGGTACGCCCGGGCCACGACGTGACCGTCCTGCGCCCCGGCCGACGCGAGCACCTGGACCGCGGCCGCCGCGCCCTTGGCCGCCTGCCCGGCGCTGACGTACTTGGCCAGCACGACGGCGGTGGCCAGGTCGGCGGCGTTGTCGTCCCAGCAGCGGCTGGCGTACTCGCAGGCCCGGGTGGCGACCTGCTCGGCGGCCCACAGGTCGGCCAGGTGCCGGGCGACGAGCTGGTGCTGCCCCAGCGGTTGGCCGAACTGGTGCCGGGTCGCGGCGTGGTCGACGGCCGCCGCCACACAGGCCCGCAGAATCCCGGCGCACCCCCAGGCGACGGAGATCCGGCCGTACGCCAGGGCCGTCGTCACCAGCAGGGGCAGCGGCTGCCGCCCGCCGCCCAGCAGGCTGTCGAGCGGCAACCGCACCCCGTCGAGCTGGACATCGGCGTGCCCGGCCGCGCGGCAGCCCAGCGGATCGGCCACCCGCCGCACCCGGACCCCGGGGGCGGTCCGGGGGACCACCACCACGGCGGCGCCCTCGTCCATCCGGGCGATGACCAGGAGGAGATCGGCGTAGTCGGCGGCGGTCACCCACTTCTTGCGGCCGGTGAGCACCAGGGTGTCCCCGTCGGTGGTGACGGTGGTCTCGATGGCCGACAGGTCGCTGCCCGCCTGCGGTTCGCTGAAGGCCACGGCGGCGGTGTCGCCCGAGGCCAGCCGCGGCAGCAGCGCCGCCGCCTGCGCCGGGTCACCGAGCCGTTCGACCATCCACGCGGCCATGCCCTGCGAGGTCATGACGCTCCGCAGCGAGCTGCACAGACTGCCGACGTGCGCGGTGAACTCCCCGCTGTCCGCGCTGCTCCACCCCAATCCGCCGTACCGGGCCGGGAGCTGGGTCGCGAGCTGCCCTGCCGCACCGAGTTTCCGCACCAGCTCCTCGGGCAGCAGGCCCGCCCGGTCCCAGTCGGACGCCCGGTCGCCGACCAGCTCGGTGACCGCCGAGGCCGCCGCGGCGACGGCTTCACGCACCGGAGCCCCCGGAGCCGCCGGGCCCACCGGAGCCGCCGTGGGCCGGTTCCCGGAGCCGTTCGACCAGCGCGGCCATCCCCAGCACCGTGCGGAAGTTCTCCATCCGCAGATCGGCGCCGCGGATGGCGATGCCGTACGTCCGCTCCAGGTGCACCACCAGCTCCATGGCGAAGAGCGAGGACAGCCCACCGGAACCGAAGACATCCGAGTCGGTCGCCCAGGTCTTCCCCGTGCGCTTCGCCAGGAACCCCAGCAGGTCCGTCTGGACCGTGCCGGGGCCGCCGATGGGGTCGGATGACGTGGTCATGCCTGCTCTCCCTCGTAGTCGTAGAAGCCGCGCCCGCTCTTGCGGCCGAGGTGGCCCGCCCGCACCAGCTCCAGCAGCAAGTCGCAGGGGCGGCACCCTTCGTCGCCGGTCCGGCTGTGCAGCACCCACAGCGAGTCGACGAGGTTGTCCAGCCCGATGAGGTCGGCGGTGCGCAGCGGGCCCGTCGGATGACCCAGACAGCCCTGCATCAGCCGGTCGACCGACTCCGCGCTCGCGGTGCCCGCCGCCACCACCCGGACCGCATCGTTGATCATGGGGTGCAGGATGCGGCTGGTGACGAAGCCCGGCGCGTCGTCCACCACGATCGGCTCCCGGCGCAGCGCGGCGAGCAGGGCCCGCAGCGCGTCCAGGGTGGCTTCGCCGGTCCGCGCACCCCGGATGACCTCGACCGTCCGGATCAGATACGGCGGGTTCATGAAGTGGGTGCCGACCAGATCCTCCGGCCGCGCCACCGCCCCGGCCAGTTCGTCGATGGGGATCGCCGACGTGTTCGAGATGACCGGGGTGCCCGGCGGGACCAGCGCGGACACCTCCGCGAGGACCTTCGCCTTGGCGTCGGCGTTCTCGGTGACCGCCTCGATCACCGCGATGGGCGCCGCGTCGTCGCCCGTGACCAGGTCGGCGAGCGACAGGCCGGTGACGAGAGCGCCGGGGTCGGCCTCGTCCGGCAGCGCGCCCATCAGCCGCGCCATCCGCACCTGGTGGCCGATGCTCGCCGGGACCTCGTCCAGCCGCCGCCGGTCCAGGTCGATCAGCGACACCGCCATCCCGTGCCCGACCGCCAGCGCGGCGATGCCCGTCCCCATCACCCCCGCCCCGAGCACAGCCAGTCGCTGCCCGGCGCCGGGCGTACCGTACTCCGCTGCCATGTCGCCTCTCTTTCGGTCCCGAGCCGTTGCCGCCGGTGGTCACGCCTCCGGGCGGCTCACCTCGTTCCGGGGCGGTCGCGGTGGCACGAGGTCGCCCGTGGGTTGGGTGTAGAACTGCTGCGCCCAGTGCCGGTACCGGCCGATCGGGCCGTCGCCCTTGGCCAGCTTCGGCTGCTCGACGTGTTCCTGGTGGTGCCACATCAGCAGGTCCGCGCCGGTGTCGACGCTCGCCACCCGCTGAAGGACGGTGCTGAGCAGCCGGGCTACGGGCATCGCCGTCGCGCGCGCCAGCTTCTCGGGCACGCCGGGGACGCCGTTCAGCTCCAGCTTCGTACCGAAGCGGAGCTGGATGCGCCCCGGGCCGGTCGGGGTCGCGTGGAGCATCACATAGAGGTTGCCCGCGCCCAGCGGCAGGACCGTCCGCGCCGCGATGGTGGCCAGCCCGATCACGGTGAGCGTGTAGGACTGCCGGAAGCCGCGCATCATGGTGCCGCGGGCGGTCGCGGTGACGGTGCTGACCGGCTCCCCGGTCACCGGGGAACCCTCGATGTCGAGCCCCTTGAGGCCGTGCAGCGCCGGGAGATGGCCCCAGTCGAAGGCGTTCTCGATGACGTCCTGCGGGTGACCGGCGATATCGAAGGTGTCGTGGCTGTACGGCTGCCGGTCGTCCATGGGGAAGACCGGGATCTCCCACTGCGGTGGCAGGCCGAGGGCGTGCCACCACACATAGATCGAGCCGTTGGCCTCGCACACCGGGTACTGCGTCAGCGACGCCTTCGGCGGCGGCTGGTCGTAGCCGGTGCGCACGCAGACACCGGCCGGGTCGAACGCGAACCGGTGGAAGGGGCAGACGATGTCCTCGCCCTCGACCGATCCGCCGACCCCGAGATGTGCTCCCAGATGCGGGCACCGGGGCTTGACGGCCCGCAGCACGCCCTTGGCCGTGCGGTAGAGCACGACCTCCGCGCCCGCGAGCGGACGGGTGGTGAGGGAG
This sequence comes from Streptomyces sp. NPDC005962, assembly GCF_040629205.1. NCBI lineage: Bacteria > Bacillati > Actinomycetota > Actinomycetes > Kitasatosporales > Streptomycetaceae > Streptomyces > Streptomyces sp. NPDC005962. The sequence continues at coordinate 85,729 of NZ_JBEXVE010000015.1, forward strand.
CCCGGCCGCACCTCGTCGGTGAAGGCCAGGCAGAACCACCCGTTCGGGTAGGGGCGGGAGGCGGCGTGCAGGGTGTCGGCCGGAGCCGCCACCGGCAGATCGACCTTCCGGGAGCTGAGGAGCTGCTTCACGAGGGGCAGCAGATGAGGCTTCATGGCATCACTCCTGGTGCTTCACCGGGCAGGCGGCGGCGCCCGGCTGCGTAGACGGCTGGGCGGACGGCTGGGCGGACGCGGACCGCGGCGCGGCCGCGCGCAGCCCGGCGTCGTCGGCGCCGCCCGTCCGCCGCTCGCTGAGCCGCAGGCGCAGCCCGCGCGAACTCAGGCTGGTCTCCACCTTGGGCTGGAACGGCTGGTCGCCGACGGGGGACAGATCCCAGCGGGCGACGATGGCGGTGAGCGCCAGGATGGCCTCGTTGAGGGCGAATTGGTCCCCGATGCACTTGCGGGCCCCGGCGCCGAACGGGATGTAGCTGGCCCGGTCGGGCTGGGCGTCGAGCCAGCGGTCCGGGTCGAACCGGTCGGGCTCGGCGTAGAGGTCGGACCGGCGGTGCAGGAGATACGGGCTGAGGACGAGGGTGCTGCCGCCCTTGAGCCGTACTCCGCCGAGTTCGGCGTCCTGCCTCAGGGTGCGGGTCATCATCCAGGCGGGCGGATACAGCCGCAGCGTCTCGGTCACCACCCGGGCGGCCAGGCCCAGCGAGGGCAGATGCGCGGGATCGAGCTTCCCACCGGCCAGGACCTCGTCGGTCTCGGCCTGGAGGCGCCGCTGGATCTCCGGGTTCGTGGCGAGCAGATGCAGCGCCCAGGCCAGGGTGATGGCCGTGGTCTCCATGCCGCCGAGGAAGAACGTGAGGGCCTCGTCCGCGAGTTCGCTGTCGCTCAGTCGCTTCTGGCCGCCCTCGCTCTCCTCGTCGACCGCCCCGATCAGCGTGGAGAGCAGATCGGCGTGGTCGGTCGGATCGGCCCGCCGCTCGGCGATGATCTGCTCGATGGTGGCCGACAGCCGGTGCCGGGCGGCGTCGTAGCGCCGCTTCTGCGGAGTGGGCAGCCGGCGCAGCAGCGCCGGTGTCATCATCCGGCGGAAGAACGCGCTCACGACGACGGCGGTGTCGGCCAGGGCCCGCCGCATGGTCTCCGCGGGCAGCGCGCCGCTGAACATCGTCTCCATGGTGGCCCGCGTCGTCAGCGTCATCATTTCCTGCGTGACGTCGAGGATGTCGCCGTCGCGCCAGGAGTCCGCCTTCAGCTGCCCCGCCCGGGCGAACACCGCCCCGTACCCGGGGAGCCGGGTGGGGTGGAACGACGGCTGGCACAGCCGCCGCTGCCGCCGGTGGAGGTCGTACGAGCAGGTGGACAGGCCGTCGCCGATGACCTCGCGTATCCGGTCGTAGATCGGGCCGCCCTTGTCGTAGACCCGGTCGTTCAGGAACACCTGCCGGGTCAGGGCCGGATCACAGACCATCACGGCGGAAGTCGGGCCCAGCCGGACGCGGACCATCGTGCGGTACCCGGACAGGGACATGATGAACGCCAGCGGATCGCGCAGCAGCGGCAGCGCGTGGCCCAGCAGCGGCAGGGCCCGCGGCGCGAGCGGGACCGACGCGGCGGTCGCCGTACTCGTGTCTGTCATGGTCAACCTCATTCCGTTGTGGATCGACCGGCCGACGGCGCGGCGACGGGATCGCGAGTGATCTCCAGCAGCGCGGTGGTCCAGCGGAACCCGAGCCCGAAACTCACCACGAGGACGCGTTCCCCGGCCCGCAGCGTGCCGGAGCGGAACGCCTGGTCGAGGGCGAGCAGGACATCGGACGGGCCCGCGTGGCCGAGATGGCGGCCGAACGTCCAGCTGGTGTCGTCGGAACGGAGGCTGAGCGATGAGCCGGAGAGCACCAGGTCGAGCACCACCGACCCGATCGCGATGGCCACCACATGAGAGATGTCGGCCGGTTTCACCCCGCTTTCGTCGAGGACCGTCTCGACGCAGCGGCGGGTGGACCGCTGGAGCGCGTCGATATGGGGCATGAGCCCGGTCTCCTCGATGAGGCCGACACCGGCGCGCCCCTCCCTGGCCCGGGTCAGCACCTCCAGCTGCGGTTCCATGGCCTGGGCGGTCGCCACCAGGCGGGCGAAGCCCGTCCCCCGGGTGAGGACGGCGGCGGCGCCCGCGTCACCGGCCACGTAACCGGTCTCCCGGACGTGGCCCCACCGCTTGTCCGGGAACCGGGCACCGGCCGTGACCAGCGCGGCTTTCGCCTCCGGCCGGGCGGTGAGGTGCCCGGCCGCGGTGACGAGCGCGGCGGCACCGCCGTCACTGGCGGCGCCCAGCTCGATCCCGGTGGTGTCCGGTCCGCCGAGCACCCGCACCAGATAGGGCGCGGGCGTGTAGTGGTCCTCGTCCTGGAAGTTGGCGTGCACGAGCAGACCCACGTCGGCCCCGGTGACGTCCGCGTGGCGCAGCGCCTTGAGCCCGGCGCGGGCCGCCATCTGCGCCGCCGTGTGGTCCGTCGAGACGGCGGCCGAGGTGAATCCGTTGAGCGCCGCCATGGAGGGCTGCCCGGAGACCGGTTTCTCCCACGGCACGTGCTCGGGCCTGATGGGCGGTATCCACGCACCGGTCCCGGCGATCGTGATGTCCTGCCACAACACCGCTGTCTCCTCGGCTGTCACGAATGGGTGGGCTGGGGAACGCCGCCGTGCGGCCGGACCAGTTCTCCGCTGTGGTCCAGGGCGTGTGCGCTGACGCCGGTGATCCGGGCCAGCACCCGGCCGTCACCGGTCACCGCGGTCAGGGCCCCGGTGGCGAACTCGCAGTGCAGCCGGATGGCCGGGTTCTCCGCGCTGAGCCGGCAGTCGTCGCCCGGCCCGCTGAGATGGACCTCGTCGAGACCGGCCATCGGGCCGACCCGGGGCGGGTGGTCACCGCGCGGTGGCAGCAGGAGCAGGTGCACCATGGCGTCCAGCAGGATCGCGGGCACGGTCATCCCGGCCAGGGCCGGGGCCCAGGCGGCGTGGTCCAGGGTGAACCGGGCGCTGTTCCCGTCCGGCCCGCGCGTGTAGTCGCTGGTACCGGCGAACGGGCCGGTGAGCGAGATCGGCGGGTCGGGGGAGTAGACCGGCATCGCGAAATCCGGTTCGGGTTCGTAGGACGAGCAGTCGGGGGGCCCGGGGAGCGCGGGGAAGCGGTCCGCCAGCACGACCGTCGTCTCGCACAGCAGGTCGTTGAAGCGCAGCACCTTGCCGTTCTTGCCGGTCCGGTGCGCCGTCATTTTGACGGCCACCTCGGCGCGGTCCCGCGTCCGGCTGATGACCCGCGCTTCCACCGCGACGGTGCGCGGCGGCCCGGCGAGCCTGACGGTGATCGACGACCGGCAGACGAGACCGCGGAACCCGGTGACCACGAGGCCGGGGCAGAGGGTCGCGGCCGCACCGGCCGCGGCCTCCAGGGTGAAGGTGCCGGGCAGCATGTACTCACCGTTGACCCGGTGGTGGCGCATCCACCGCCCGTCCTGCTCGGCCAGCGTGCCCGGTTCCCAGGTCTTGGTGAAGACGGCCCAGCTCTTGCCACGGTGCAGGACACCGTCGAGCAGCGGCGTGGTCAGCGCCGGGTCCGGCGGGGCGGGCGGCGGCGCGTCCGGGGCGGGGAGCGGCAGCTCGCCCGAGGCGCCGTGGGTGCTGATCCCGCGCCGGGCCAGCAGGACGCGTTCCTCCTCGCGGAGGAAGAACGCCACCCCGCTCGCCGGCGGCCGGGTCACGGCGGAGAGGAACTGCGCGCAGCCTTGCGCGGTGCTGATGTACGCGTCCATCTGGTTGCGCTTGAGGGTCTCCCGCATGGTGACGCTGCTGGCGACGCCGACCTCCCGCCAGCCGCTCCAGAGGATCGCGATCTCCTGATGGCCGTCCGGCCCGTGCCGCTGGGCCCGGGCGCTCGCGTACGCGAGGTACTCGTTGACGGCGCAGTAGTCGATGTCGCCGGGTGCGGGGGCGAGCGTCGCCAGGGTGCTGAAGTTGCACCAGATCTTGGGCGGACGCCCGGCCAGGGCCCGTTTGAGGTTGCGGTAGCCGGTGGCCTTGGTGGCCCGGACCGCCCGGAAGTCGGTCAGGGTCTTGGCGTGCAGCGCACGCGACCGCAGGTCGAGGACGGTGTTGATGAGCAGGTCGATCTGTCCGTGCCGGTCGAGGATCTCGCCGAGGACGGCGGTGGTGCGCTCGGCGTCGAGGACGTCGCACACCCGGTGGTGGACCCGGTCCGGGCCGCACAGCTCGGCCAGCCGCCGCACCGTGGCGCGTACTTCCAGGCGCGCCTGGGCCTTCTCGTAGAGGGCGCGCAGCTCACGCACCGAGGCGCCGGGGCGTTCGCGGCGTTCGGCGGCGATGAACTCGGCCTGCGGCGGCAGCGCTTCGCCGGTTTCCGGCAGCGGGGTGCGGCCGATGACGTACACCTGCGGCCGGTCGCTGGTGCGGGCGATCGCCTGGAGGAGCTCGGGGGTGATGCCCCGGGCGCCGCCGAAGGCCACCACGACCGCGCCGGGCGGCAGTGAGGCCTCGCCCGCCGGGGGCGGCGCCGCGTGGTCGTCGGCGACGGCCAGGGCGAACCAGGCGCCCCCGCGGCAGGCCAGGGTGTGCGTCGGCACCTGGGCGGTGGTCGCCCGGGCCAGTTGGTCCAGGGCGGTCGCGGCGTCCGGCGCGTCGCTGAGCAGGGTCACCCCGCCGCACTGCGGAACCTCGGCCCGGACGGAGCGTACGAGACCGGTGAACAGCCCGCTCAATGGGGGCGGCAGGTCGTCCGGCAGCGCCCCGAGCAGGACCGCGCCGAGCGAGCCACCGCTGCGCAGCGCGGGCAGCGCCGCTTGGAGCGTGGTGAAGGTGAGGTCCTGGAGGTCTTCCAACCGGGTCGCCTCGGCCTCGTCGCTCCCGTCGCTGCTCCGGGCGCCGCCTCCGCCTCCGCTTCCGTCGCCGCCGTCGGGCAGCCGGGAGAGGACCCGGATGTGGCGCGGGATGAACGGCAGGCCGCTCAGCGCGTCGGGCGCCTCTTCGGCCCGCACATGGGTGGCGGTTTCGAGGCCCGGCCGAGGTGACCAGACGGCGATGTCCGGGCCGGTGACCGCCGCGGCGAGATCCGGGGCGTCGGTGATGACGACGGTGCCCGGCGGGATCGGCGGCGTGTCCGAGCCGCCCTGCGGCGGGGCCGTCGGGACGAGCTGGAAGGTCTGGCGGCGGCCGGTGAAGTCCTCGGCCCGCTCCGGCTCCTCCCGGGCCGGGTCGTGGTGGGACGCGTCGCCCGGCCCGGTGAACCGGATCAGCGGCGATCCGGCGGCGGCGGGCGTCACGACGGTGTCCGTCCCCGTGACGACGCCCTTGAGGACGGCCAGCAGGGCGTCCAGCGACAGGTAGGTGTGTCCGGCGCCGTCCAGCACGGGAAGGGAGTGCGCGGCCGTGGCCGGGGACCGGACATCGTCGCCGGCGACCGCGGTGGAGAGCGTGCCCAGGACGGGCAGGTTGTGCTCCAGCGCGGTGGAACGCCGGGTGACCGCCAGGACGGCGGCGCCTTCCGCGATCGACCGGCCCTCCGGCACCAGACCGGTGAGGTGGCGGTCCCAGCCGCTGATCGGCCGCAGGCACACCGCGCCGATCAGGGCGAGGTCGCAGGCCCGGTGCCGCAGCTGGCGCAGGGCCAGATCGGCGGCGGAGTGCGCGGAGTCCCGGTGGGCGTAGATGCTGGTCCCCAGGCCCCGGAAGTCGTAGTAGTTGGCGGCCCGGCCCGACAGGATGCAGGAGACGGCCCCGGTGAAGTCGTCCTCGTTGAGGTCGCCGGGGATCACCCCCGCGGCCTCCGCCATCCCCTTCGCCAGGTATTCCCTCAGCGTCTGTGCCTGCGCCTGGTCGGGCAGGATGTCGAACGCGGTGGCGCACTCGTTGGCGTGCACCCGCAGCGCGGCCCGGGTGTTGTGGGTGGTCGGCAGCGTCGATCCCACCACTATCGCCGTGGTGGGTCGCAGGGTGGTGCCCGGCTCGCCGAGCTGGTCCAGCAGCGGGCCGAGGGCCTGGAGCATCATCAGGTGGGCGGCGTCCATGTGCCGCATCGTCAGCGGCGGGATGCGCACCTCACGCGGCGACGGCAGGGGGTACGGCGTACCGAACCCCGCCTCCGGGAGCGGGCCGTCACCCGCCAGCCAGGCGGGCACCTGGGCGGACTCCAGACCGGGCAGGTGGGTGTTCCAGCCCACCACGACCAGGTCCTCCGTGTCGGTGGGCAGCCCGCCCCGTCGCTCCGCGGGGGCGGCCTGCGGCACGCGGTCGGAGAGGACCACGTGCGCGTCCGCTCCTCCGAGGCCGAACGACGACACCCCGACCACCCGCGGCCGTGCGTCATCCGTCGGCCAGGGCGCGTCCTTGACGGGTACGGTCAGCCGCGTGCCGTCTCCCAGCAGCGGATGCGGATCGGTGACCACGGGCTGACCGGGGACCGCCCCGCGTTCGAGGGCGACCAGCGCGTGCGCGACGGAGACCAGGCCCGCCAGTACGCCGGTGTGCCCGAAGACCTGCTTGTTCGACGTCAGCAGGCACGCCCGCTCCCGAGGCCCCAACCGGGAGAGCAGCGACCGCAGTTCGATCTCGTCGCCGACCGGTGTGCCGGTGCCGTGTGCCACGACCCAGTCCACGTCGTCGGCCTCGACGCCCGCGTCGGCCCAGGCCCGGGCGATCGCCAGCTCCTGCCCGCGGGTGGCCGGGGCGTGAATGCCCTTGCCCCGGCCGTCGGCGGCGAGACCGGTGCCCCGGATGACCCCGAGCACCCGGTCGCCGTCCGCCACGGCCCGCGCGTACGACTTCATGGCGATCATGACGGAGCCCTCGCCGATCAGGGTGCCGTCGGCCGCCTGGTCGAAGGGGCGAATCCTGCCGCTCATCGAGATGCCCTGGGCCCGGCAGAAGAGCGTGAACCCGATCGGCTCGATGACCGAGGTGCCACCGGCCAGCGCCACGTCGCAGGAGCCCTCGCGCAGCGCCTTGACCGCCGCGTCCAGGGCGAACAGTCCGCTGGCACAGGCCGCGTCGAGGGTCAGGTGCTGCGCGTCGGCGGGCACCAGCCCGCGCAGCGCGTTGCGGGAGACGGACGCGGGCAGGTAGGCCTGCGGGTCCCCGCCGTCGCCGCCGTACTGCGCGCTGATCGCGTGGTCGGCCAGCTCGGCGAGCCAGTCACCGTCCTGGCCCGCGGGCAGCGCCTCGCGCACCATGCGCCGGTACTCGTCGCCCAGCACGACACCCTGGGGGCCGAGCCCCGTCTGGTCGTGGATGCCGGTGGTCGCGGCGAGCCACCGGTCGGTCGGGCGCTGTCGCACCCCCGCCAGGGCCTGGACGGTGCAGTGCCGCAGCCAGCGATTGGTCCGCGGCCACCCGGGGTGGCCGATGTTCCCGTCCGGTTCGGCGATCGAGGCGGGGTCGGGGACGAAGTTCTGGACGTACCCGGCCTCACGGACGTAGAAGGCGTCGGTGTCCTCCCGGGTGGGCGCCCAGAAGTGCTTCAGGTCGAAGGCGGACGGCTCGCTGGAGATCAGGACGCCTTCGCGCAGCCGGTCCCAGAACTCCGCCGTGTTGTTCGCGCCGGGCAGTGCCACGCCGAGACCGACCACGGCGATGGCCTCGGGGTCCACGTCGGGGGTGGGGTCAGGCGCGTGATCCGGAGCCTGATCCGGTGCTGGGTCCATGGCTTGGTCCGGCGCTTGGTCCGGCGTTTGATTCTGCGCCGGGGTCGCCGCCGGTGCCGGTACGGGCGCCGAGTGGGCGGGCGCCGGTTGTCCGGGGGCGGGCCGGTTCGCCTCGGGCGGCGTCGGTACGACCGCCGACGGGGCCGGTTCCGGCCGGCGCCGGGCGGGCGTACTCACCTGGTCCGCCAGCCTGCTGTGCAGCCGCAGGCCCTGCATCCCGCCGATGCTGATGCCGCCGTCGGCGACGAGGGTCTGCCCGGTGATGAAGCCGGTGTCCTCGTGCAGCAGATGGACGATCAGCTTGGCCGCGTCCGGCGTCGAGAGGGTACGGCGCATCAGCTCACCGGCCTCGGCCGGGTCGCCGAGCGCCGCCGCCGGATCGTCGAGATTGACGACGATCTCACTGGCGACGGAGCCCAGCAGCACGGTGTTGACCCGGGTGCCCTGGGGGACCAGTTCGAGCGCCAAGTAGCGGACGAGCGACTCCAGGGCCGCCTTGGTGACACCGCCGGGGCCGTACCCCGGAACCGGCTGGTGTGCGCCGACGCTGGACAGGCAGAGGATGCTCGCGCCCTCGCGCCCCTCCATCAGCCCGGCCGCCCGGCGCGAACAGTGGTAGGCCGCCATCACATTGGTGGACCAGGCCCGCTGCCAGTAGGTGTCATCGATGTCGAACAGCGGCAGGAACGCCCCGCCCGCGGCGTTGTTGATCAGAATGTCCAGGCCGCCGTGCCGCTCCTGGATCAGGTCGAACATCCGGTCGATCTCGCTGGTCTTGGCCACCGAGGCGCGGATGAACTCGCAGCTGTGACCGGCCTGTTCCAGCTCGGCCTGGAGCAGCTTGGCCTGCTCGTCGGAGTGGAAGTAGTTGACGATCACGTGGGCGCCGCACTGGGCCAGGCGGCGGACGATGTCCGCGCCGAGGCTCTTCGCGGCCCCGGTCACGAGGGCGATCCGGCCCCGCAGGTCGATCGTGGAGGTCATCGCCCGGCAGCCTCCGCCCGGGCCTGTACGACGGTCTCCGCGATCCGGCGCAGCGTGCCGACGGTCAGCAGGGAGGAGTTCGACCGCAGACCGGGCAGGCCGAACCGGTCGGACACCCGGCCGAGCAGGGCGACCTGCTTCAGGGACTCCACGCCCAACTCGGACTCCAGGCCGTCGTCCTCACCGAGCAGATCCGGCGGGTAGCCGAGGAAGTCGCCGTAGAGCGTCCGCAAGTCGGCCAGGACGGTTTCGTAGTCCAGCTCGCCGGACACCGGCGCGGCAGCGGCCGGGACGACGGCGGCCGGGGCCTCCATGACCGCGACGGCGGCTGGAGCGGCTGGAGCGGCTGGGGCCACCGGGGCGGGCGGGGCCACCGGAGCCGCTGGGGCGACCGGGGCGGGCGGGGCAGGCGGAGCCACCGGGGCCGGGGCAGGCGGTGCCACCGGAGCCACGTACACAGCCGGAGCCACCGCGACAGCCGGAGCCACCGGGGCCGTCACCGGGGCCGGGGCGGAGACCGGGGCCACGTAGGACACGGGGGCCGTGGGCGCGCTCACCTGCGCGGCGGGGCTGTGGCCGTTGCTCGACGGCGCGGGCAGCCGCGGGCGGAACGGGCCGGGGCCACCGTCGGCGGACTCGGCGACCAGCGCCCGGACGGCTTCCACCGGGTCGCTCTCGCTCAGCGGGACGACACACTGCACACCCGGGAGCGAGGACTCGACGAACTTGGTGACGACGGGCCACTCCCCGCACTCCACGAAGGCGTCGGCACCCGCCGCGTGCAGGTCACGAAGCGTGTGCAGCATCCGGACCCGGGCGGTGAGCGCCCCGGAGACCAGGTCCACCGGGTCGTCGTCGCCGATGTCCCGCCCCAGCCAGGGGGAGCACACTCGCCAGCGCCCGGCACCGTACGGAATCCGCGGCGCGGTCGCCCGCAGGTCCCGCGCGGCCTGGGCCATCGCCGGAGTGTGGGTCGGATGCGGGACCTCCAGGCGGAGACTCGGCCAGCCGAGCGTGTCGGCCACCCGCTCCACGTGCTCGATCAGCGGCTCGGGGCCGCTGATGACGCTCTGCCGGGGGGCGTTCTCGCAGGCCACCACGAGGTGGGGATGGTTGATCAGCGCGGCGAGCGCCTCCGCCCGGCGGCCGTCCACGCCGACCGCGAGCATCTTTCCGTCCCAGCTCTGCCGGGTCAGCACCTGGGACCGGGCCACGGCCAGGCGCGCGGCGTCCTCCACGGACAGATGACCCGCGGCGGCCAGGGCCCACAGCTCCCCGATGCTCTGCCCGACGATCGCGACGGGCCTGAGGCCCTCGGCGATCAGCATGTGGTGGGTCGCGATGCTGACCGCGAAGATCTCCAGGTATTGCACCTCGGGGCCGCGCTGGTCACTGGTCCCGTTCTGCTCGATCAGCCGGGTGCTGATGTCGGGGAGTCCCATTTCCCGGGCTGCCTTGTCGATACGGGACAGCGCTTCCCGCACCGTCTCGTAGCGGTTGTGGAAATCGCACAGAACGCCACCGCGCGGGGCGGCCACCGTACCGGGCATGACAATGACAGAATCCACGTGCATCACCCTCAATCTCCGCCCCGACTGCGGGCGATGTCGCATCGGCCGGCCGGGGGCCCTGAAACGCCACGACGCCATGGCACGGCGCGACGAGATCGACGACATACGTCCACTTGCTCGGCCGTACCCCGAGCGCTTGCCGCTCTTGGAGGGCCGTCCGGCCGATCGGCCGAGGGATCGTTTCTCCCTGCGGAAACTCTCGCCGAGGCGGCTAACAGCGGGCTAATGGAAAGCTGCCGGTCGTAGCGGGCGCCGGTCTACGAGCACTGCGCGATCCTCGCCCGGAGGACGTTGACGTCCCGCCTCTAGGCTGGCCACCGGGAGGTGGTCGGCCATGGCGGCGGGCATACGCGAGGGTGGGCCGGGTCCCGACCAGGGGTTGTACGGTCCGGAGTCTGTTACGTGGCAGATGCATGGCGATCCGATGATGTGGATCGCCGGGGTCCGGGCGCTCTACCTTCAGGCCCTGCATCCGCTCGCGGTGAGCGGCATCATCCAGAACTCCGACTTCCGCCAGGACGCCTGGGGCCGCTTGCTGCGCACCGCCCGCTTCGTCGCGACCATCACCTACGGCACCACCGAGGCCGCCGAGCGGGCCGGGGCCCGGGTGCGGGGCATTCACCGCAGGCTCTCCGTGACCGACCCCGGCACCGGCGCCCGGCACGCCGTGAACGAGCCTGCCCTGCTGCTGTGGGTGCACTGCGCCGAGGTCGCCTCGTACCTCCATGTCGTACGCCGCTCCGGCTATCCCCTCACCGACGCCCAAGCGGACGCCTATGTGGCCGAGAACCGCGAATCCGCCCGCCTGGTCGGGCTCGACCCCGCCGAGGTGCCGGGCGATACGGCGGCACTGCGCGCGTACTTGGCTGCGGTGCGCCCCGAACTCGCGGCCACCCCCGAGGCCCGCGAGGTCGACGCCTTTCTGCGCAAGCCCCCGGTGCACGCCGTGCTCGTCCCGGCGCGCGACCTGATCTGGGGGCGCTTCGCCGCACTGGCCTACGCCTCCCTGCCCCCGTACGCCCAGGCGCTGTACGGACGCCCCGCGCCCGCCCCCGCCACCGTCACGCGACGGCTGCGGGCGACGGGCCGGGCGCTGCGCGCCATTCCGCCCACGGTGCGCTGGCAGTTGCCGCCGAAGCACATCCTGCGGGCAGTGGAGCGGCTGGGTCCGGGCACGCGTCCCTCGCCCCGCAAGCTCAACGCCGGGTAGCCGGGGCGATCACGCCGTGCTACCCAGAGGGCATGCCTCACAGTGACGCCAGCGGTGCCGGTGACGCCCGCGATGCCAGCGATTCCTATGACGTCGTCATCGTCGGCGGCGGCCACAACGCCCTGGTCGCCGCCGCCTATCTGGGCCGGGCGGGGCGCAGCGTGCGGGTGCTGGAGCGGCTCGGCCACACCGGCGGCGCGGCCGTGTCCACCCGGCCCTTCCCCGGCGTGGACGCCCGGCTCTCGCGCTACTCGTACCTGGTCAGCCTGTTGCCCCGGCGCATCGTCGACGACCTGGGGCTGCGGTTCGCGGTCCGCAAGCGGTCCGTCTCCTCGTACACCCCCACTGTCCGGGGCGGGCGGCCGACCGGGCTGCTGGTGGAGACCGGCGCCGGGGCCCGGACCCGGGAGGCGTTCGCTCGGCTGACCGGCGGGGAGCGGGAGTACGCGGCCTGGGAGCGGTTCTACGCGATGACGGGCCGGGTCGCCGAGCGGGTGTTCCCGACGCTGACCGAGCCGCTGCCGGACCGGGCCGCGCTGCGGGCCCGGATCGGGGACGACGCGGCGTGGGAGGCGCTGTTCGAACGGCCGCTGGGGGAGGCGGTCGAGGCGGCGTTCGAGGACGATTTGGTGCGGGGCGTGGTGCTCACCGACGCGCTGATCGGCACGTTCGCCTCCGCCCATGACCCCTCACTCGCGCAGAACCGCTGCTTCCTCTACCACGTGATCGGCGGTGGCACCGGCGACTGGGACGTGCCGGTGGGCGGCATGGGCGCGTTCACCGACGCGCTCTCCCACGCGGCGAGCCTGGCCGGTGCGCGGATCACGACCGGCTGCGAGGTGACCGGGATCGCCACCGACGGGACGTCGGCCGAGGTGCGGTACGCCGACCGGGACGGCGAACACGCCGTGGGCGCCCGCCACGTACTCGTCGGGGCCGCCCCGCGCGAGCTGGCGCGGCTGCTCGGCGAGGAGCCGCCCGCCCCGCCCGCCGAAGGCGCGCAGCTGAAGGTGAACATGCTGCTGCGGCGGCTGCCCGCGCTGCGCGACCCCGGGGTGGACCAGCGCGAGGCGTTCGCCGGGACGTTCCACATCGCCGAGGGCTACGGCGACTTGGAGACGGCGTACCGGCAGGCGGCCGCGGGGGAGCTGCCGCGGCGGCCCCCGTCGGAGATCTACTGCCACTCGCTCACCGACCCGTCGATCCTCGGCCCGGACCTGGCCGCCCGGGGCTACCAGACCCTGACCCTGTTCGGGCTGCACACCCCCGCCCGGCTGTTCACGGACGACCCCGACACGGCCCGGGAGACCCTGCTGAGGGACACCCTCGCCCAGCTCGACGCGCATCTCGCCGAGCCGCTCGCCGACTGTCTCGCGTACGACGCAGACGGCAGGCCGTGCGTCGAGGTGAAGAGCCCGCTGGACCTGGACCGCGAACTGCGGCTGCCGGGCGGGAACATCTTCCACCGGGAGCTGGCCTTCCCCTACGCCCAGGAGGGCACCGGCCGGTGGGGCGTGGAGACGCGCCACGCCAATGTGCTGCTGTGCGGCGCGGGCGCGGTGCGCGGCGGCGGGGTCAGCGGCATTCCCGGCCACAACGCGGCGATGGCGGTGCTGGGGAAGTGATCCCGCGCCCCGGTCTGCTGCCGCACTCCGCAACAATCTGACGTTCCGTCAGAAAAAGCCTTCCGCTCCCCGGCCCCCTGCGGCATCCTGCCCCGCATGGAGACGGAGCTGAGCACAAGGCTGGGTGTCGAGCACGCCATCTTCGGCTTCACGCCGTTCCCCGCCGTGGCTGCGGCGATCACGCGGGCGGGCGGGTTCGGCGTGCTCGGCGCGGTCCGCTACGCCGCGGGCGAGGACCTCGCCCGCGACCTCGACTGGATGCAGGAGCACACCGACGGCAAACCGTACGGCCTCGACGTCGTGATGCCCGCGAAGAAGGTCGAGGGGGTCGGCGAGGCCGAGATCGAGGCGATGATCCCGCAGGAGCACCGCGCGTTCGTCCAGGAGACCCTGGCCAAGCACGGGGTGCCCGAACTGGCCGAGGGCGAGGCGTCCGGCTGGCGCATCACCGGCTGGCTGGAACAGGTCGCCCGCAGCCAGCTCGACGTCGCCTTCGAATACCCCGTCAAGCTGCTGGCCAACGCGCTCGGCTCGCCGCCCGCCGACATCGTCGCCCGGGCGCACGACCGCGGTATCCTCGTCGCCGCGCTCGCGGGCAGCGCCCGCCACGCCCGTCATCACCAGGACGCGGGGTTGGACGTCGTCGTCGCCCAGGGCTACGAGGCGGGCGGCCACACCGGCGAGATCGCCTCCATGGTGCTCACCCCCGAGGTCGTCGAGGCCGTCGACCCGCTGCCGGTGCTCGCCGCGGGCGGCATCGGCAGCGGCGAACAGATCGCCGCCGGGCTCGCGCTCGGCGCCCAGGGGGTGTGGCTCGGCTCGATCTGGCTCACCACCGAGGAGGCCGAACTTCATTCGGCCGCGCTCACCGCCAAGCTCCTGGCCGCCGGGTCCGGTGACACCGTGCGCTCCCGCGCCCTCACCGGCAAGCCCGCCCGCCAGCTGCGCACCGCGTGGACGGACGCCTGGGACGACCCGCAGGGCCCCGGGACGCTGCCGATGCCGCTCCAGGGGCTGCTGGTCGCCGAGGCCGTATCCCGCATCCAGAAGTACGAGGTGGAACCGCTGCTCGGCAGCCCGGTCGGCCAGATCGTCGGCCGGATGAACTCCACCCGCAGCGTGCAGGCCGTCTTCGACGACCTGACCAGAGGCTTCGAGCGGGCCATCGACCGCGTCAACCGCATCGCCGGACGAGACTGAAGCGGGACCACTGAAGCGGGACCCAAGGAGGGCGACGACCGATGACTGCCACGATCAGCGACCCGAAGAACGCGATTCCGGTCGGCTTCTGGGCCCAGGCCGCGAGCGAACCCGACCGCGTCGTCCTCGTCGCCCCCGACGGCGAGGAGTGGACCGCCGCCCGGCTGCACGCCGCGTCCAACCAGCTCGTCAGAGGGCTGCGCGCCGCAGGGCTGCGGCGCGGCGACGCCTTCGCGGTCGTCCTCCCCAACGGGGTCGAGTTCTTCACCGCCGCGCTCGCCGCCACCCAGGCCGGGTTCTACCTCGTGCCCGTCAACCACCACCTGGTCGGCCCCGAGATCGCCTGGATCGTCTCCGACTCGGGCGCCAAGGTGCTGATCGCCCACGATCGCTTCGCCGCCCAGGCCGCCCTGGCCGCCGACGAGGCCGGGCTGCCCGCCGACCACCGCTACGCGGTCGGCTCCATCGAGGCCTTCCGCCCGTACGCCGAACTCCTCACGGGGCAGCCCACCGAGCCGCCCACCGGCCGCGAACTGGGCTGGGTCATGAACTACACCTCCGGTACGACGGGACGCCCGCGCGGCATCCGGCGCCCGCTGACCGGAAAGCTCCCCGAGGAGAGCCATCTCGGCGGCTTCCTGCGCTTCTTCGGCATCAGGCCGCGCGCCGAGGAGCCCGACCACGTCCACCTGGTGTGCTCACCGCTCTACCACACGGCCGTCCTGCAGTTCGCGTCCTCGTCCCTGCACATCGGCCACCCCCTGGTGCTCATGGACAAGTGGACGCCCCAGGAGATGCTGCGGCTCATCGACGCCTACCGCTGCACCCACACCCATATGGTGCCCACCCAGTTCCACCGGCTGCTCGCCCTCCCCGCCGAGTTACGGGCGTCCTACGACGTCACCTCGATGCGCCACGCCATCCACGGCGCCGCGCCCTGCCCCGACCACGTAAAACGCGCCATGATCGACTGGTGGGGCGACTGCGTCGAGGAGTACTACGCGGCGAGCGAGGGCGGCGGCGCCTTCGCCACCGCCGAGGACTGGCTGAAGAAGCCGGGAACGGTCGGCAAACCCTGGCCCATCAGCGAAATCGCCATCTTCGACGACGACGGACGGCAGCTGCCGCCGGGTGAACTCGGCACCGTCTACATGAAGATGAGCACCGGCGGCTTCAGCTACCACAAGGACGAGGGCAAGACCCGCAAGAACCGCATCGGGGACTACTTCACCGTCGGCGACCTCGGATTCCTCGACGACGACGGCTATCTCTACCTCCGCGACCGCAAGATCGACATGATCATCTCGGGCGGGGTCAACATCTACCCGGCCGAAATCGAGTCCGCGCTGCTCACCCACCCCGCCGTCGCCGACGCCGCCGCCTTCGGCATCCCGCACGACGACTGGGGCGAGGAGGTCAAGGCCGTCGTGGAACCCGCCCCGGGCAGTCCCCCCGGCCCGGAACTGGCGGCCGCCGTCCTCGACCACTGCGGGCGGCTGCTCGCGGGCTACAAGCGCCCCAAGTCCGTCGACTTCATCGCGGAGATGCCCCGCGACCCCAACGGCAAGCTCTACAAGCGGCGGCTCCGGGAGCCCTACTGGGACGGGCATGAGCGACCCGTGTGACAAGGGATGACACCAGCGGCTGCGGCCGTATCCTCTGCCCTATGCACACACTTGACAGTGTCGAGGTGGACGGGGTCGAGCTGACGTACCGGGTGTGGGGCGCCGCGGGCGCCCCGCCCGTCCTGCTGCTGCACGGCCTCGGCGAGGACGGCGTCGACTGGCTCGCCATAGCGCAGCGCCTCGCCCCGGGCCGCCGGGTGTACGCGCTGGACCTGCGCGGGCACGGAGCGAGCGACTGGCCGGGGGAGTACGCCCTGGAGCAGCTGCGGGACGAGGTCGCCGGGTTCCTCGCGGCGGTCGGCCTGGAGCGCGTCACGCTGATCGGGCACTCCTACGGCGGCGTGGTCGCCTACCTCGTCGCCCAGCGCTTCCCGCAGCTGACGGAGCGACTGGTGATCGAGGACGCCCCGCCGCTGCTGCCCCAGGACCCGCCGCTGGAGGCGGGGCCGCGCCCGACCGGGCGAATGGCTTTCGACTGGGCGGTGAAGACGCAGTTCACCGAGCAGCGCAACGCCCCCGACCCCCGCTGGACCGAGGGGCTTTCGGCCATCACCGCACCCACCCTGGTGATCGGCGGCGGCCCGGCCAGCCACATCCCGCAGGAGCTGCTGGCCGACCTGGCGGAGCGCATACCCGACTGCAGCCTGGTCACCATCGACGCGGGCCATTGCGTCCACCAGAACCGCCCGGAAGAATTCCTCGCCGCCCTGGGAGCGTTCCTGGACGCCTAGACTCTCCTCCCCGCGCCGCCGAGAGAGGGGTCCGCCCGTGCGACCGACCAATTCCGTGCGTCCTGTTCTGTCCCCGCGTCTTGTTCTGATTGCCGCCGCGGCCGCCGCCGTGCTGGCCGGGGGAGCCGGGGGAGCCGTCGCGGCGCCCGCGCCGCCGCCTGCGTCCTCGTCCGCGTCCTCGTCCGCTCCGTCGTCCCATGGCGCACTGCGGCCGCTGGCCGGGCTGGCCGCCGACCGGCTGCTGGTCGCGGATCAGGTCGCCGCCGCCAAGTGGGGCACCGACAGCCCGATCGACGACCCGGCCCGGGAGCAGGAGGTGCTGGACGCGGTCGCGGAGCAGGCCCGGGAGGTGGGCGGCGACCCGGTGGCCACGTCGAGGATCTTCCGCGACCAGATCGAGGCCAGCAAGGTCGTCCAGCGCGGCCTGTACCGGCGGTGGCAGGCCGACCCGGCCACGGCGCCCACCGAGCGCCCCGACCTCGCCAAGGTCCGGCTGGAGATCAACCGGATCAACGGCGAACTGGTGCACGCCATCGCGGACTCGGCGGACGCCCGCACCGCCCCCTCGTGCCCGGCCCGGCTGCTGGCCGGGGCCCTGGCCACGGGGCACGAGAAGCGGCTGGACGGGCTGCACGCGGTGGCGCTGACCCGCGCGCTGCCCTCCGTATGCGAGACGACGGCTCCCTAAGACTTATCCCGTATGTGTGTACGGGGGCGGCCGGTGTGCGGTCGTGTCGTTCCGGTGTGGGCCTTGGGCCGCTGGGGTGCGGGTCGGGTCTCATCCGGGGTTGCCACGGTGCAGGGTCCGGCGTTTCGCCGAGCAGAGGCCGTCCGTTGCCGGGGAAGGGTGTTCCGGCGGGGGTCGGCTGCCGCGCGGGTCCGGCCCGAGGGCGCGGACTTCGGTGCGGTTGACTCGGTCAGGGCTTCTTGCAGCCCTTGGGTGAAGAGGATCTGGGCGGTGCGGGCGCGGGTGTGGTCCAGGCGGGCGGTGGTGGGGTTGTCGGGATCGGTGAGGGTGGTGAAGGCGGCCAGGGCGGCGGAGACCAGGTCACGGTCGCCCCTCAGCCCGCAGCCGCCTTCAGCCGGGTCACAGTGATGGGTGCGGTCGCGCAGGGACTTGGGTACGCGTCGGCCGCACAGGCAGTGCTGGGACAGGGCGGTGGTGAAGGTCGAGGCACGCAGGAGCCGTCCGCTGGCGGCCGTGCACTCGGCGGCGAGTTGGGTGATCAGCCGTCCGGGGGTGGTGGCGGAGCAGGCACGGCCCCACAGGCGGAACCAGGTGCGGATGTCGCAGTCCTCGATGGTCAGGTTCGGGCCGTGGGCGGAGACCAGAGCGGCGGCGATGCGTCGCGCACGGTGGTGGGAGGCCTCGGCCGCGCTTGTGGCCGCGGCACTGTGGCGGGCCCGCAGACTCCGGTAGCCGGTGCTGACCGTGTCGCGGCGGTACGCCTGTCGGGGTTTTCCGGTCGCGGTGGTGCGCCGGGGTCCGGCTGGGACGGTGACGGCCTTCGGGGGCAGAGCTGATGCCTGTCGGCGTTCGTCGCGGGCCTTCTGCCGCCGGGAGCGCTGGTACTGCTGGGGGTTGGAGGCGCGCCGCGAACGGTCAAGAGCGCGCTGGCGCCCCCGGGCCTTCTTGCGCCCTGCGGCCAGGGTGTGCTGCTCCTGCTCGGTCAGGGTGATTCGGTCAGAGCACACGCCGCCATCATCGGGGTTGAGCGTGGCGGGCAGGGAGACGACGGCGAGGTTGGAGACGTTGCCGTCCACCCCGCCCACGCGCTGCAGGGCGACGGCCTGCTGGCGCCGGATACGGGTGGCGGTGGAGGCGTAGCCGGGGGCCAGGACCATCAGGTGGGCCTCGTAGGCCCAGCCTCCTGGGGCGGCCGGATCGCGCCGCCGCACCAGGTCGATCTTGTGCCACCGGCCCGGGTCGTCCAGGTAATGCAGCAGATAGGGCCAGCGTCCGGCGCCCTGCGCAAGTCGTACGGGCAGGACGATGTCCCCGCGTCCGGTGGGCCCTCCGGCGAAGACGAGGGTCAGGGGCCCGGTGTGGTCGCACCAGGTCGCCGCCCTGGTGCGGGGGCGGCCTGCGGCGTCGGTCGTCCCGGTGGGAATGCGGCCCGTGGGCCGGGCGGGGACGGACATGCGGCGTGGCTGGGCCAGCACCCGCGTGCCCGGCGTGAGCTGGGCGGCCTGGGCGGGGGTCGTGACCGAGAGCGGCAGTGTGTGGTGGCGGAAGGTGTCCAGGTGTCCGGTAAGGGTGCCGTGCAGGCGGAACGTCTCCCACTTGCGGTCGGTGGTGTGTGAGCGGGCCCGGCCCGGGACGCGGGTGTACTCCCACCAGGTCCCGGCCTTGGGGCGTCCGGCCCGCTGCCTGGACGCGTCCGGGTGCAGGTGCCGGGTCACACCGGCCCACACCTCGTCGGCCTGATGCATCACCAACGCCTTCGACACATGGTCGCTCAGCCACCCCGAGCGTTCCAGATGCCGGTACGCGCGCCGTTCCAGCCCGGTGCGGGACAGGCCCAGTTCGGCCCGCCATGCCTTCACGTCCCTCTCGCGCCGCACGTCACCGGCCCAGTAGGCGTCCACCACATCCCGTGCATCACGCTGCAGGGCCCGTTTGACCTGCCACATCGCCGAAAACAACTGCTCGACCCGGCGGCGGTCATCCGCATCGCCGACGACCAGCGGCAGCCGGATCACCGACACAGGCGCGTCCTTCGCCCGCCGCCACGCCTCACCCCGGTTCGGCCCCCGAAACCGCCGCCCCTCCCCAGGAGCAGGAGCAGCTGGTGATCGACCCGCCACCTCTTTCCTCCTCTCCCGGACCAGCGTCAGCGTCAGCGTCAGCGTCAGCGTCAGGCATAACGTCGTGAAGTCTGTTCGGGTTACGGTCAGTTGTTTGGAACTTCGTCTCGCCACCTGCCGTTCAGCTCAGTTGAAGGCATGGGCGGGGTTGTCCGGGCCGCAGCTGCATGCCCTGATCACCCGTTTGTGGCGGCGCCGCCCGGACGGCGGGTGCGGTCGGCCCTGGTCACTTGCCTTCGGCGACCGGGTGCTGCTGGTCGTCCTGGGCTACCGCACCAACCTCACCATGGAGCAGCTGGCCGGGCTGTTCGCCACCACAGACTCCACGGTGCACCGGGTCACCGCCGACCTCGCGCCACACCTTGCCGCCCTGCTCGGCCCGCCGCCCGCCGACCGGCGGGAGCTGTGGCTGGTGGACGGCACCCTCATTCCGGTGCACGACCAGAAGAAGACGAAGAAGTCGAAGAACTACCGGCGCAGCGTGAATGTGCAGATCGTCTGCCGGGCCCGTGACCGCCGTATCGTCGCGGTCGGCGACGCCTGGCCGGGCAACCGCAACGATGTGGTGGTCTTCCGGGAGACCGTCGGCAAGACCCTGCCCGATCATCCCCGTCTGTCCGGCGATGGTGGTTATCAAGGGATCGAGCGGATCCGCTCGCCCCGGCGCGGGCCGGACCGGAAGATCATCAAGGATCGGGCCTACCGGCGGTTCCGCAAACGCCGCGCCGTCGCCGAACACACCATCGCCCGCCTCAAAGACCACCAGGTCCTCCGCCAGTGCCGCCGCAAGGGAGAAGGGATCAACCATGCCGCCGCCGGCGTCGCCGCCCTGCACAACCTGAAACTGGAGATCAACAGCTGACCACAATCCGGCAACTGCCCACAGGAAAGCACGCCTGACCTGGCGTTACGGGATATCTCCTAGGCCGGCGGTACGGCCGCCCGGCGGCCGCGCAGCAGCCGCACGGCCATCGGGCCGACCAGGGACGCGAGCGCCAGGCACAGAATGGCCGCCGACACCGGACGGGTGAGGAAGACCGTCCAGTCGCCCTCGCTGAACGCCAGCGCACGGCGGAACTGGGTCTCCGTCATCGGGCCGAGGACCGCGCCCAGGATCAGCGGGGCCACCGGATAGCCGGTGCGGCGCATCAGGAAGCCGAGCACGCCGAAGGCCACCGCGATGGCGAGGTCGACGGCGTTCTGCGACAGCGCGTACACGCCGAGCGTGGCGAAGACGAGGATGCCCGCGGTCAGCAGCGGCCGGGGCAGCCTCAGCAGCCTCACCCACAGCGGGATCAGGGGCAGGTTGAGCACGAGCAGCATCACATTGCCGATGTAGAGGCTCGCGATCAGCGTCCACACCAGCGCGGACTGCGTCTGGAACAGCTGCGGCCCGGGCTGTACGTCGTACATCTGAAAGGCGATCAGCAGCACGCTGGCCGTCGCCGACGTGGGGATGCCGAGCGTGAGCAGCGGCATCAGCACGCCGGAGAAGGCGGCGTTGTTGGCGGCCTCGGGACCGGCCACGCCCTCGATGGCGCCCTTGCCGAACTGCTTCTTGTGCCGGGAGAGCCTGCGTTCGAGGTTGTAGCTGAGGAAGGTGGGGATCTCCGCGCCGCCCGCCGGGAGGGCGCCGATCGGCAGGCCGATGGCCGTGCCGCGCAGCCAGGGCTTCCAGGAGCGCCCCCAGTCCTCGCGGCTCATCCCGATCCGGCCGCCTACGGCAAGCATCTGCTCCTCGGGGGCGCGCCGCAGCCGGGCCGCGGTGTACAGCCCTTCGCCGATCGCGAAGAGCCCGACGGCGACGGCCACCACCTGGACGCCGTCGTACAGTTCCGGCACGCCGAAGGCGTAGCGCACCTGGCCGGTGAGGCTGTCGATGCCGACGAGTCCGATCGCCAGCCCCAGGAAGAGGCTGCACAGCCCGCGCGCCGGGGCGTCGGCCACGACGGCGGTGACGGTGGCGAACGCGAGGATCATCACGGCGAAGTACTCGGCGGGCTGGATGCTCTCGGCGACCCGGGCCATGGCCGGGCCGATGAAGGTGATCGCGACAGTGGAGATCGTCCCGGCCACGAAGGAGCCGATGGCGGCGGTGGCCAGCGCGGCGCCCGCCCGGCCGGAGCGGGCCATGGGATGGCCTTCGAGCGTGGTCGGCACCGAGGCCGTCTCGCCGGGGACGTTGAGCAGGATGGCCGTGGTCGAGCCGCCGTACATCCCGCCGTAGTAGATCCCGGCGAACAGCACCAGCGCGCCGACGGGGTCGAAGACGTAGGTGAGCGGGAGCAGCAGGGCCACGGTGGTGGCGGGGCCGAGCCCGGGCAGCACGCCGACGAGGGAGCCGAGCGTGCAGCCCGCGAAGGCCAGCAGCAGGTGCATCGGGCTGAACGCGCTCGCGAAGCCGTCCGTGAGGTGGGTGAGCACATCCATGTCAGAACGCCAATCGGATGATGCCGGGCGGCAGATGGATGCCCAGCACACGGTCGAAGAGGAAGTACACGGCCAGCGCCAGCACGAGTCCGACCAGCGCGTCACGCAGCGGCTTGGCGCTGCCCAGGACGCGGGCGACCAGGGCGAACAGCACGGCCGTGGACTGCCAGTAGCCGCAAGGGGCGAGCGCGAAGAGATAGCCGATCAGCAGCGCGAGCAGGGCGGCGACCGGACGCCAGTCGGTGAGCCGGGCCTCCTCGCGCGCCTGTTCCGCCTGCTCCCGGTCGGTGCCGCGAAAGGCCCGCACGGTGGAGAACGCGGCCGATACGCACAGCCCCACCCCGACGAGCAGCGGAAACGCCCGCGGGCCCACATCCTGGTCGGTGGCCCGCTCGGGGATGGCGAACGCCCAGCCCAGCACGATTATCCCGGCGGCGAGGAAGAGCAGCGCCGCCACGCGCGGGCCCCAGGGCGCCTCGGGGTGTGCGGCGCGTTCCGTGCTCATGAGGTCAGCCCCACGTCGTTCAGCACTTGGGTGACCCGCTTCTGCTGACGGTCGATGAGCGCGCCGAACCTGCTGCCCGGCAGCCACACCGCCTTCCAGTCGTTCTGTTTCAGGGTCCGCTTCCAGCACGAGGTGCGGCGCATCCGGTCCACCATCGTCACGATCGCCCGCCGTTCGCCGTCGTCGAGGCCGGGCGGGGCCATCACACCGCCGGTGCTCACCACGCTCGCCCCGCCGTATCCGAGGTCCTTGAGGGTGGGGGCGTCGAGCCCCTCGGGACGCTCGTCGCCGCTGATCGCGAGGGTCCGCAGCTTGCCCGCCTCGATCTGCGGACGGATCTCCGTCAGTGTCGACATGCCGACCTTGGACGCCCCGCTCAGCAGCAGGTTGAGCACTTCGCCGCCACCCCCGGTCGGCACGTAGGTGATCTTGTTGACGGGGATTCCCTCGGCCTTGGCGAGGGAGGCGACGGTGATGTGGTCGGGGCCGCCCAGCGAACCGCCCACCCAGGACATGCCCTTGGGGTTCCGCTTCATGGCCGCCAGCAGCGACGCCAGATCACGGTACGGGGACCGGGCGGGCACCACGATCACGCTGGGGCTCACGGTCAGCCCGGCGATGGGGGTGAGAGACGAGAGGCCGACCGGGGAGTCGTTCTGCACCGCGCCTCCGGCCATGGTGACCGTGTCCATGGTCATCAGCTGATACGGGTCGCCGCTGCGGCCGACCATCCGGGCGAGCCCGATGGCTCCGCCCGCGCCGGGCTTGTTGGTGACCGTGACGTCCTCATCGATGATCTTGCAGCCGGTGAGCGCGGCGCTCATGCCGCGGGCCCGGGCGTCCCAGCCGCCGCCGACGCTGCCGGGGGCCAGGATGGACAGGCCGCGGGAGGGGTAACCGGCGGCCGCGGTGGAGTCGTCGGCGGAACCGATGGTGCACGCGCTGCTCACCGTGGCCAGCAAGGTGACGGTCAAAGCGACGCGCGGACCGTTCCGGAGGAGAGGGGGCATGGAAACGCTCCGTCGCGGAGAGGTACGGGATCGGGGAGTGGGCGGAGAAGGGGGCGGAGAAGGGGACCGGCCGGGAAGCTGACCGGAGCCTGCGCCCCTCGCGGTCCGGCCACAAGACGATTGACAGCAAGGCGTCAATACCGGACCGTCGACGCATGCCCGTAGTCATCGACCTGGGCCCCGCCCCCGAGGAGCGCATCGCGCCGCGGCTCTCGCCGCTCGCCGAGCTGTGCGCCTGCCTCCACGCGCTGGACGAGCCCCGGCACCATCCGGCCAGCCGCCGCTGGGTCGGCGCCGTACTCCAGGGCGCGGACGAACGGCTGCTGGCGCGGGCCGCGCGGTGGGCGCCGCTGTGGGGCGCGTTCCGCGCCCGCTACCTGCTGCCCCTCACCCCCGGCCCGGAACGCTCCCTGGACGAGGAGCTGGCCGACCTCGGCGCGCTGCCCGAGGCGGTATTCACGGCCATGACCGAACAAGCCCTGATCGGCCAGAACAGCCACCGGCCGCAGGTCGCCGCCGGGCACGCTCCCGAGCGGTTCCTCGGGCGGCTGCGACAGATGTCGGACGGCCGCTTCGCGCTCGGAGTGCGGCTGCTCGCGGGCCCCGCCGCGTTCCGGGAGGACCTCACCGACTTCCTGTCCGCCGCCGCCGACGAGCTGTTCGAGGCGGAGTGGGCCCGGCTGCGCGGCGTGCTGGAGGCGGACGTCCGTACGCGCTTCCAGCGACACCAGCTGGACGGCGCCCGCGCGCTCGCCGACTTCCCCACCGCCCGCGTCGAGGACGATCCGCCACGGGTCGTCTTCGACAAGCTGTACAACGCCCGGGCCAGCCTGGCCGACGTCCCCTGCCTGCTGGTGCCCTCGCTGCACATCAACCCGCATGTCGCGATCAAGCACTACCCCGGATATCCGGTGGTCGTGCAGTACCCGGTGCGGGGGGACGGCGACGGGGAGCCGCCCGCCATGGACGAGGTGCTGCGCCGGGTCCGGGCGCTGGACGAGCCCCTGCGGGTGCGGGTGTGCCGCGTCCTGCTGCGGCAGTCGATGACGACGACCGAGCTGGCCAGCCACTTCGACACCACCCCGCCGCAGATGTCGCGCCATCTGCGCAAACTCCGGGAGGCCGGAATGGTGCACACCCACCGGCAGGGCGCCCGCGTCCACTACCAGCTGGACGAGGAGGCCGTCCGCACCCTCGGCGTCGACCTGCTCTCCGCGCTGCGCCGCTGACTGACGCCGTTGTCGTCATTGACGCCTGTGCGGCAATCATCTTGAGCCGCCGACTGCGTACACGTGATCGTGACGGGCACCGCCCCACGTCGGGTGCGGCGCATCGCAGGAGGACACGTGACACCGCGCATCAAGACCACCAAGGCGTTCTACCGCACCGGCGCCACCACCTTCTTCGCCTCACAGCACGACCAGCGGTTCTCCTACAGCCTGCATGTGCCCTCCGTGCACGAGACGACCACCACTCCGCTCCCGCTGCTGGTGATCCAGCACGGCACCGGCCGCACCGCGGCCGAGTACCGGAACGCGATGGCCGACTTCTCCGAGCGGCACGGCTGCGTCGTCCTCACCCCGCTGTTCCCCGCGGCCATCGGCGACCCGGACGATCTGCACAATTTCAAGTTCATCGAGTACGACGGCATCCGCTACGACCGGGAGCTGCTGGCGATCGTCGACGAGGTCGGGACGCGCTTCAGCGTCGACACCGACCGGTTCATGCTCCAGGGCTTCTCCGGCGGCGGGCAGTTCGCGCACCGCTTCCTCTACCTCCACCCGGAGCGGCTGCGCGCCGTGTCGATCGGCGCCCCGGGCCGGGTCACGCTGATCGACCCGGACCGCGAATGGTGGCTGGGTACGGCCGGGTTCGAGGAGCGCTTCGGCGCGCCGGTGCGGCTGGAGGAGATCCGCAAGGTGGCCGTCCACATGGTGGTCGGCGCCGAGGACACCGAGACCTGGGAGATCAACAACCCGGGCGACTCCAACTGGATGGACGGCGCCGACGCCCTGGGCCGGACCCGGGTCGAGCGGATCACCGCGCTGCGCGACAACTACCAGGCGCTCGGGATCGACGTCACCCTCGACATCGTGCCGGGCGTCGGACACCGGGGCATGGGCGTCCTGGACGCGGTCCGCGACTTCGCCGCCCGCGTGCTGCCCCGCACCACGCCGCCCGCGTCCTGAGAGCGCGCCCTTACGCCCCGGGGCCGTCTCCGGCCGCGACCGCGCGGGCCCAGCGGTAGTCGGCCTTGCCGCTGGGGGAGCGCTGGATGTGGTCGGTGAAGACGACGGTACGGGGGATCTTGTACCCGGCGAGCCGGGCGCGGCAGTGCTCCCGCACCGCGTCGGCGTCAAGGGCCCCGGCCCCCTCACGGGGCTGGACGACGGCCGCCACACGGTGGCCCCAGCGCTCGTCCGGGACGCCCGCCACCAGCGCGTCGTACACGTCCGGGTGGGCCTTCAGGGCCTGTTCCACCTCCTCCGGGTACACCTTCTCGCCACCGGTGTTGATGCACTGGGAGCCCCGGCCGAGGACCGTGATCACGCCGTCCTCGTCGACCGTCCCCATGTCGCCGAGGAGCACCCAGCGTTCGCCGTCCGCCTCGAAGAAGGTCTCCGCGGACTTCTTCGGATCGTTGTAGTAGCCG
Source organism: Streptomyces sp. NPDC005962 (assembly GCF_040629205.1). Taxonomy (NCBI): domain Bacteria; kingdom Bacillati; phylum Actinomycetota; class Actinomycetes; order Kitasatosporales; family Streptomycetaceae; genus Streptomyces; species Streptomyces sp. NPDC005962. The sequence goes on from NZ_JBEXVE010000015.1 coordinate 111,786, forward strand.
AGCGGCACATGGCCGCGCTGGGCGATCCGGCCAGGTTCGCCGGGCGTGACGGGCCGGTGGGTCGCCGGGTCCACGACGGTCGTACGGTCGTGGACGCTCACCCGGAAGCCCCGCTCGGGGCCGGAGTCCGCGGTGGCGGTGCCGTTGAACCCGGACTCCGAGGAGCCGAAGTTGTTGAGCAGCAGGGTGTGCGGCGCGAGCGCGGCGAACTCGGCGCGCACGGTGTCCGAGAGGATCGCCCCCGAGCTGCTGACGCTGAGCAGCGGGGAGAGGTCGACGTCCGACAGGGGCCCGGCCAGGGCGTCCACCAGGGGCCGCATCATCGCGTCGCCGACCAGCGACACCGTACTGACCTTCTCCTTCTCGACCGTTCTCAGCACCTCTTCGGGCACGAACTTCCGGTGGAGGACCACCTTCTGACCGAAGTTGAGGCCGATGAAGGCCGTGAGGGTCGAGGTGCCGTGCATCAGCGGCGCGGTGGGGAAGAAGACCAGGCCGTCGCCGGAGATCGCCACCCGCTCGGCCAGCTCCTCGGGGCGGCCGACCGGGATGCCGGTCGGCGCACCGCCGCCGAGCCCGGAGAAGAAGAGATCCTCCTGCCGCCACACCACGCCCTTGGGCATGCCGGTGGTGCCGCCGGTGTAGATGATGAAGCGGTCGTCCGCGGAGCGGGGCGCGAAGCCGCGCGCGGCGTCCCCCGACGCCTCGGCCTCGGCGAACGGGACGGCGCCGGGCGGCCCCTCCCCGGCGCCGACCTGGACGAGATGGCGCAGCGCGTCCGTGCGCGGCAGCGCCGCGGCCACCCGGTCGCCGAACTCCGCGTCGTAGACCAGGGCGGCCAGATCGGCGTCGCGGTAGAGATAGACCAACTCGTCTTCCACATAGCGGTAGTTGACGTTCACCGGCACGGCCCGGACCTTCAGACAGGCGAGGACGGTCTGCAGATACTCCACGCCGTTGCAGAGGTGGAGCCCCACATGCTCGCCCGGTGCGATCCCCGCGTCCCTGAGGTGGTGGGCGAGCCGGTTGGCGGCGGCGTCGAGCTGGGCGTAGCTCAGCCGCCGCTCGGCGCCGGTGCCCGGGTGGTCGGCGTACACCAGCGCCTCTCTGCCGGGCACGGTGTCCACGATCGACTCGAACAGGTCGGCAAGGTTGTACTTCACGGCTCCTCCTGACCTGGCATCGGGCGGGCTCGGCGCTCATGACAGCACCGCGGGGGAGAGGTGGGAAGGGCCGCGCCCAAGAAATCTGACTGAGCATCAGATTTCTCTTGAAGTCGCCCCGCCACTACTGCAACCTGTTCTAGGTCTTAGACGGGAGGACTGCCGTGCCACACGGGACCGAACACCTCATCGTCGAGCGCAGGGGCGCCACGCTGGTGCTCACGCTCAACCGGCCAGAGGCCAAGAACGCGCTCTCATTGCCCATGCTGGTCGGGCTGTACGACGGCTGGATCGCGGCCGACGAGGACGACACCGTACGGTCCGTCGTGCTCACCGGCGCGGGCGGTGTCTTCTGCGCCGGGATGGACCTCAAGGCGCTCGCGGGCGGCGGCCGGATGGCGGGACAGCACTACCGGGACCGGCTGAAAGCCGACCCCGACCTCCACTGGAAGGCCATGCTCCGCCACCACCGGCCGCGCAAACCGGTGATCGCCGCAGTCGAGGGCCACTGCGTCGCGGGCGGCACCGAGATCCTCCAGGGCACCGACATCCGGGTGGCGGGCCGCGGCGCCACCTTCGGGCTGTACGAGGTGCGGCGCGGGCTCTTCCCCATCGGCGGCTCCACGGTGCGGCTGGCCCGCCAGGTGCCGCGCACCCACGCCCTGGAGATGCTGCTCACCGGCCGCCCCTACGCCGCCGAGGAGGCCGAGCGGATCGGGCTGATCGGCCGGGTCGTACCCGACGGCACCGCCCTGACGAAGGCCCTGGAGATCGCCGAACTCATCAACGCCAACGGCCCGCTCGCCGTCGAGGCGGTCAAGGCGTCCGTCTACGAGACCGCCGAGATGACCGAAACCGACGGCCTCGCGTCCGAACTCGAACGCGGTTGGCCGATCTTCGACACCGCCGACGCCAAAGAGGGATCGAAGGCCTTCGCGGAAAAACGCCCCCCGGTCTACCGCCGGACCTAGGGCCCTGCTGACAGCAGAAGGAGACGCCCCATGACACCGGCTCCCGCCCCCGAGGTGCTGCAGGCCCCTCTGGTCGTCGAGTTCCCCTTCACCCGCTCCCTCGGCCCCGTCCAGAGCGCCTTCCTCACGGGGTTGCGCGAGCGCACCGTGCTCGGCGTACGGACCGCCGACGGCCGGGTGCTCGTGCCGCCCGTCGAATACGATCCGGCCACCGCCGACGAACTGCGCGACCTCGTCGAGGTCGCCCCCACCGGCACCGTCACCACCTGGGCCTGGAACCCGGCCCCGCGCCGCGGCCAGCCCCTGGCCACCCCCTTCGCCTGGGCGCTGATCCGGCTCGACGGCGCCGACACCGCCCTCCTCCACGCCCTCGACGCGACCGGGCCGGACGCCGTGCGCACCGGCATGCGGGTACGGGTCCGCTGGGCCGGCGAGCGCACCGGCGCCATCACCGACATCGCCTGCTTCGAACCGTACGACGGCGAGGCCACCCACGAACTGAAGCCCCACGACGGGGTGTTCGCCGACCCCGTCACCGGCATCGTCGCCCCCGCCCGCCTCGACTACACCTACGCGCCCGGCCGCGCCCAGTCCCGCTACCTCGCCGCCCTCGCCGGGCAGAAGACCGTCGGCGAGCGCTGCCCGTCCTGCCGCAAGGTGTACGTACCGCCCCGCGGCGCCTGCCCCACCTGCGGCGTCGCCACCGACGAACAGGTCGAGGTCGGCCCGGGGGGCACCGTCACCACCTTCTGCATCGTGAACATCAAGGCCCGCAACCTCGACATCGAAGTGCCGTACGTCTACGCGCACATCGCCCTCGACGGCGCCGACCTCGCCCTCCACGGCCGGATCGGCGGCGTCCCGTACGACCAGGTGCGGATGGGGCTGCGGGTGACGGCCGTATGGACCGAGGGCGGCCGCTACCCCGACCACTACCGGCCCACCGGCGAACCCGACGCCGACTACGACACCTACAAGGAGCTGTTGTAGATGCGAGACGTCGCCATCGTCGCCTTCGGGCAGAGCGGAACCCGGCGCACCAGCGCCGAGGTCTCCGAGGTCGAGATGCTGATGCCCGTCCTCCACCAGGTGCTCGACGCGGTGGACTTGCGGGCGGACGAGATCGACTTCACCTGCTCCGGCTCCTCCGACTACCTCGCGGGCCGCGCCTTCTCCTTCACCATGGCGCTGGACGGCGTCGGCGCCTGGCCGCCCATCGCCGAGTCCCACGTCGAGATGGACGGCGCCTGGGCGCTCTACGAGGCCTGGGTCAAGCTGCTGACCGGCGAGGCGGACACCGCGCTCGTCTACGCGTACGGCAAGTCCTCGCCCGGCGATCTGCCCGAGGTCCTCACCCGCCAGCTCGACCCGTACTACGTCGCCCCCCTGTGGCCCGACGCGGTCTCCCTGGCCGCCCTCCAGGCACAGGCGCTCCTCGACGCGGGCCACGCCGACGAACGCGCCCTCGCCGAGGTCGCCGCGCGCGGCCGGAACGCCGCCGCGGACAACCCGCACGCCCAGGTGACCCGCTCCGCCCCGGCCGCCGCCCTCCTCGACACCCCGTACCTGGTGCGGCCGCTGCGCCGCCACGACTGCCCGCCCATCGGCGACGGCGCCGCCGCCGTGGTGCTCGCCGCCGGGGACACCGCGCGGCGGCTGTGCGCCCGCCCCGCCTGGATTCGCGGCATGGACCACCGCATCGAAGCGCACGGCCTGGGCGTACGGGACCTCACCCGCTCCCCGTCGACCCGGCTCGCCGCGACCCGCGCCGGGGCCTTCGACGCGCCCGTCGACATCGCCGAACTCCACGCCCCCTTCACCCCGCAGGAGATCATCCTGCGCCGCGAACTGGACCTGGACGACGGCGTACGCGTCAACCCCTCAGGCGGGGCACCGGCCGCCCACCCCATGATGGCCGCCGGGCTCATCCGGCTCGGCGAGGCCGCCGCCGCCATCCACCGCGGCGCCGGGGACCGGGCGCTGGCCCACGCCACCTCCGGCCCCTGCCTGCAGCAGAACCTGGTCGCCGTCCTGGAAGGGGAAGCCTCATGACCATGACGGGCAAGGAACCGGTGGCCGTCGTAGGCATCGGCCAGACCAAGCACACGGCCGCCCGGCGCGATGTCTCGCTCGCCGGACTGGTCCGGGAGGCCGCCGTACGGGCCCTCGACGACGCCGAGCTGACCTGGGCGGACATCGACGCCGTCGTCATCGGCAAGGCGCCCGACTTCTTCGAGGGCGTCATGATGCCCGAGCTGTACCTCGCCGACGCGCTCGGCGCGGTCGGCAAACCCATGCTGCGCGTGCACACCGCGGGCTCGGTCGGCGGCTCCACCGCGCTCGTCGCCGCGAACCTGGTCGCCGCCCGCGTCCACGGCACCGTGCTCACCCTGGCCTTCGAGAAGCAGTCCGAGTCCAACGCCATGTGGGGGCTCTCGCTGCCCGTCCCCTTCCAGCAGCCGCTGCTGGCCGGGGCGGGCGGCTTCTTCGCGCCCCACGTCCGCGCGTACATGCGGCGCACCGGGGCGCCCCCGGCCATCGGCGCGCTCGTCGCCTACAAGGACCGCCGCAACGCCCTGCGCAACCCCTACGCGCACCTCCACGAGCGGGATCTGACGCTGGAGAAGGTGCAGTCCTCGCCCATGCTGTGGGACCCCATCCGCTACTCCGAGACCTGCCCCTCCTCCGACGGCGCGTGCGCCATGGTGCTCACCGACCGCACCGGCGCCGCCCGCGCGCCCCGGCCGCCCGCCTGGATGCGTGGCGGCGCCATGCGCAGCGAGCCGACGCTCTTCGCGGGCAAGGACTGCGTCTCGCCGCGCGCCGGGCGCGACTGCGCCGCCGACGTCTACCGGCAGGCCGGGATCACCGACCCGCGCCGGGAGATCGACGCGGTCGAGATGTATGTGCCGTTCAGCTGGTACGAGCCGATGTGGCTGGAGAATCTGGGCTTCGCGGAGGAGGGCGGGGGCTGGAAGCTCACCGAGTCCGGGGTGACCGAGATCGGCGGCGACCTTCCCGTCAACCCCTCGGGCGGGGTGCTGTCCACCAACCCCATCGGCGCGTCCGGCATGCTCCGCTTCGCCGAAGCGGCCCTCCAGGTCCGCGGGCAGGCGGGCGACCACCAGGTCGAGGGGGCCCGCACGGCCCTCGGCCACGCCTACGGCGGCGGCTCGCAGTTCTTCGCCATGTGGGTGGTCGCGGCGACGTCCCCCACCGCGTAGCCGCGTCCCCGCCGGACGGATCACATCCTCCTTTCGTGGCCTGTCCGGCACCGGCCGCGATCGCTAGGGTGGGGCCGGGACGACGATCCGGGAGGAGCCGACACGTGGCAGACACGACCACGACCGCACAGCCGCTCAGGGGCAACGGCGAGAAGCCCGACCTCGACCTCAGAGGCGCCCAGTGGCAGTCGAGCAGCCAGGGGGTGGGCGATGTCGAGATCGCCTTCGTCGAGGGCTTCATCGCGATGCGCCACGGCCGCCGTCCCGAAGGCCCGGCCCTGATCTTCACCCCGGCCGAATGGCGCGCCTTCGTCCTGGGCGCCCGCGAGGGCGAGTTCGACCTGACCTGACGCCTCATCCGGGCACGCCTCATCCGAGTACTCCTCATCCGAGTACGACGCAGCCCCGCTCGCCGAGCGCCCGGAGCACCGGGCCGTCATCGACGCCGTCGTCGAGCGGGTTCCAGCGCAGGTCGAGCTTTTCGAGGGCGGGCAGCTCCGCGAGCCAGTGGGGGAGCGTCCGGATCTGGTTGCCGCGCAGATCGAGTTGGCGCAGGTGCGGGAGTCCGCGGAGCGGCTGGGGCACGTCGCTCAGCGCGTTCTCCCGCAGCTCCAGCTGGCGCAGCTGACGTAAGCCGGACACCTCGGCGGGCAGGGCGGTGATCCGGTTGCCGCGCAGCCACAGCTCGCGCAGCGAGCCGAGCCGCCCGATCGACCCGGGCAGCCCGGTCAGCCCGGCCTGCTGGGCGCGCAGCTCCACCAGGCCTGCCATGCCGCCGAGTTCCTCCGGCAGTCGGCCGAGCGGGTTCTCGCCGACGTTGAGATAGGCCACCCGGTCGAGCCGACCGAGCGCACGCGGCAGCCGGGTGAGCCGGTTGTCGTGCAGATAGAGGCAGCGGGTCAGGCCCGACAGCTCGCCGATCTCCTCCGGGATCTCGGCCAGCCGGTTGTGGCCCAGGTCCAGCGTGTGCAGCCGCCGCAGCCGTCCGAGGGCGGGCGGGAGGCGGGTGAGGGCGTTGTCGGCGAGGATCAGGACGTGCAGGCCGGTGCGCTGCCAGATCTCTTCGGGGGCTTCGGCGAGCCCCGCCTTCCACAGGTTGAGTGTGTCGGTCACGCGCCCTTGATACCCGAACGGCCCGCCGGGGCGGGCCGTTCGTGCGTAGTGTGTCCGGTCAGGCGGGGCCGGGGGCGCTGAGTCCGGCCCACGGTCGTTGGCGGCCGTCGCTGACCGCCGCTATGCCCCGCTCGTCGTAGCGGGCCGTCCGCAGGGACCAGCCCAGGTTGCCGCACATCACGTGGCGCATTCCGTCCACGTAGTGGTCCACGTCCCGGCGCAGATCCGCCCCCGCGCCCGCCTCGCCGAGCAGCCGTGGCAGCTGGTCAGCGGTCTGCTCGAACCAGCGGTAGCGCGCGTTGGCGAGGCCCGCGATGTGCTCGACCGCGTCCTCCAGGGTGCCGCCGTGCCGCTGGTGGCGGACGATGACGGTGTTGTGGAGGTCCCCGGCGGCCAGCTCCTTGTCCAGGGAGGCGATGTCGTTGGTGAAGACGACCACGTCGTCCGTGGCCTCCCGCATCCGGGCCAGCGGATAGCCGCCGTGCAGCGCGGCGGGCAGGGCGTAGCCGCCGAAGCGCTCGGCCAGGTCCAGGCACGGCTGTACGCCGATGGAGTGGCGGCGCAGCGCGAGTACGGCGTCCACCGAGAGCGGGGGGCCCTGCGGACCGGTGCCGGTGCCGGTGGCGGCACCAGTGGCGGTGGCGGCGCGGTCGAGCGCCTCGCGGTGGTAGGAGTGCAGATACTCCAGCCAGTGGTGGCGGAAACGTTCCCGCCATACCGGCGGGCGGCCCGCGTGGATGCGCCGCCACAGGTCGCGGAAGCTCTCCAGCAGAGGCCCGTCGCCCTGCCCCGGCGCGTCGTCCGGCTCCTCGGTGACCCGTATGACGTCCCGCACCATCCGCGCCACCGCCTCCGGGCGACAGCCGAGTTCACCGTCGAACTGATCGTCGAAGACGAAGTACCAGCCGATGAGGTCATTGCCGACATCCAGCTCCGCACCGGTCGTCCGGGGGTAGAACAGGCCGTTCAGCAGGTCGAAGCGGAGCGCGTCGTACTCGGCGACCGCGCCGCCGGCCGTGAACACGCCGTACCGCGACAGCCATTGGACGGTGTGCACTCTGGCGGCCCCGGTGCCGGGGCTGGGGTCGGCCGAGGCCGGAATGTCGAGCAGGGCCGCCCGGCTCAGCAGCGCCGCATGCCGGGCGTGCGGGCGCGAAGTGGTCGTGTACGTCGTGTTCATGGCGGAATCGCCCCCCTTCGGGATCAGGGGACGGCCGCGCCGCCACTACCACAAGCCGCTGCGGCGACGGGCCGACCCGATGAATCCGGTCATCCTCGCGTGGTGAACGTGCCATCGATAGAGCACGAGTTGAATTGGCGTGTGCCAATGGCAATGCCAGAAGGAAATACCCGCATACCGGGCTACGGAGCGTGCCAGACAGGCTACGCTCGGCGTTACGTGCCGAAGGGGATCGAACGTGGCGGACATGATGGACCGGCAGGACCGGACACGTCGGGCACTGCTGGAGCGGGAGGCGGAACTCGCCGCGGTCGACCTCGCGTTGACCGATCTGTGCGGCTCCGATCCCGGTGATCCGTCCGGCACCCGCACCGGCGGAGTGATCGCCTTCGCCGGGCCGGGCGGCGCCGGCAAGACCGCGGTGCTCGGCGAGATGCGCAGGCGGGCCGCCCACCGCGGCTGCACCGTGATCTCGGCGCGCGGCGGCGAGCATGAGCAGGGCGCCGCGTTCCACGTCGTGCGGCAGCTCTTCCAGCCCCTGCTCGCGACGACCGGCGAGGAGGAGCACCGCAGAATCCTGGGCAGCTGGTACGACATCGTCGCGCCCGCGGTGGGCCTGGTCGTCTCCGGAAGCGGCGGCTCTCCCGATCCGCAGGGCGTGCGCGACGGCCTGGACTGGCTGGTCACCCGGTTCGCGGTGGAGCACGCCCCGGTCGTCATGATCCTGGACGACGTCCACTGGGCCGACCCCGAATCCCTGGACTGGCTCCTGCGGTTCGCCGCCCGCGCCGTGGACCTGCCGCTGCTGCTCGCCGTCGGCTACCGCCCGGAGGACCTGACCGCCGACGCCGCCGGGGTCCGCGGCCTCACCGAACGCCAGGGCTCACGGCCGCATGTGCTCGCCCCGCTCACCCCGGCCGGAGTCGGCAGGATCGTGCGGGACGTGCTCGGCGAGGAAGCCGACGAGGCGTTCTGCCGCGAGTGCTGGGCGGTGACCGGCGGCAACCCCTTCGAGGTCGTCGAGCTGACCGCCAAGGTCCGCGACCGCGACCTCAAACCGCAGACGGTGAACCTCAGCGCCCTGCGCGAGCTGGTCGCCGCCGCCAAGGACAGCGGTCTTGGCGACCGGTTGACCCGGCTCGGCACCGCCGCCGTCCGCCTCGCCTGGGCCGTCGCCGTCCTCGGCATCGAGGCCACCCCGTCGCTGACGGCCAACGTCGCCGGGCTCAGCGAGACCGAGACCGACGAGCAGGTGGCGCGGCTCGCCGACGCCCGTATCCTCGCCCCGCCGCGGCAGGGCACCCGCGGCGGCCAGCCGCTGGAATTCCTCCACCCGCTCATCGCCACCGCCGTCTACCAGGCGATCCCCGGCGCGCTGCGCGTGGCCATGCACGGCCAGGCCGCCTCCGTGGTGCTCGCCGCGGGCCTGGGCTCCGCCGCCGCCGGGCGCCATCTGCTGGAGATGTACCCGGAGGGCGACTCCTGGGTGGTGCGCCACCTCAGGGAGGCCGCCCGGGAGTATCTGCGGGCCGGAGCCCCCGACGCCGAGCGCCGCTGCCTCGCCCGCGCCCTGCGCGAACCGCCCGCCCCGGAGGAGCGCGCCGCCGTCCTGTACGAGCTGGGCTGCTCCGCCCAGCTCACCGAGCCCTCCGTCACCGTCAACCATCTGCGGGCCGCCCTGGAGGAACCGGATCTCGGCTCCGACCTGCGCGAGGCGATCACCTACCGGCTCGCCCAGGCGTACGGCCACAGCGGCCGCATGGAGGAGGCCGCGCAGGTCGTCGCGGCCGAGGTGCCGCGCGCCACCAGCGCCCGCACCCGGCTGCGGATGCAGGCCGAACAGTTCATGTGGAGCATGTTCCGCGCCGACGAGAAGGAGTCCCCCGCCCGCGCCCGGCGTCTCGCCCGGCTCGCCGACCACCTCACCGGCCGCGGCATGGCCGAGCGCCATCTGATGGGCCTGCGCGCCTGGGACGCGATGACGCGCGGAGAACCGGCCGCCACCGCCCTCCACTACGCGGAGGAGGCCCTCGGTGACGGCCTGAGCTGGACCGATGACGACTGGGGCTTCGAGGTCCCGATCCTGGTCGCCCTGATCTTCCTCCACTGCGACCAGCCCGGACGCGCCGAGGCACTGTTCAACACCGGCATAGCGGAATGCGAGCGCAAGGGCTGGCGCGGCTCCCACCTGGCGTTCGGGATCACCCTCCTCGGATACGCCCGGCTGCGCCGCGGAGCGCTCGTCGAGGCCGAGGAGCTGGCCCGCGAGGGCATGCGCATCGCCGACCTCGTGGGCTCCTCCACCCCGGCCCACTGGACCGCCGTCGGCACCCTCATCGAGACCCTGATCAGCCGCGGCCGTATCCGGGAGGCCCAGGAGTTCGCGGCCGGCCACGGCGGCGAGATCCTCCCGCAGGCCGTGCTCTGCCCCGACGTGCCCACCGTCCGCGGCGAGCTGCTGCTCGCCTCCAACCTGCACGGCGAGGCCCGGCAGCAGCTCGCCGACGTCGGCCGCCGGATGGACGGCCGCGGTATGCGCAACCCCGTCTGGTGCCCCTGGCAGCTCCACATGTCCCAGGCCCTCGCCCTGACCGACCCCCGCCAGGCCGCCGAGGTCGCCGACGACGCGGTGCGCCGCGCCCGCCAGTTCGGCACCCACTCCGCGATCGGCCGGGCGCTGCACAGCGCCGCCGCCGTGGCCCAGGGCTCGGAGCGGATCAAGCTGCTGGCCGAGTCCGTCAGCCATCTGGAGCGCTCGCCGTCCGCGTACGACCTGGCCGTCGCGCTGGTCGACCACGGCGCCGCCCTGCGCCGCGTCGGCCTGCCCCAGGAAGCCGGGGACCGGCTCTACCGCGGGCTGGAGGGCGCCGTCCAGTGCGGAGCGGACACCCTGGCGGCCCGCGCCCGCGACGAGCTGTCCGCCGCCGGGCTGCGCCCGATGCAGCTGCGGGTCGATCACACCAGCCCCCTCACCTCCCAGGAGCAGGCCGTCGCCGAGCGGGCCGCCGAGGGCTGGCCGGACGACCGGATCGGCGAGGCGATGGGCCTCGCCGAGCGCGACGTGGCCCGCCTGCTGTCCGACGTCTACCGCAAGGTAGGCACCGACCGAACCGGCCTGGCCCGCCTCCTCGACCCCTCCCGCCCCACCCACCCCCTACCTCCCGACTGAGCGAGACCCGCCCCCGTCGACCGCTCCCCGGGGGCACCGGGGGCAGGGGGTGTTCGGGGTGTGGGAGGGGTGCTCCCGAGCAGGGGAACGGTGGTGGGCCACGTACCATGTCCGCATGTCCTTCCTCCGCCGCCGCAGCGCCGCCACGCCCACCGGGCCGGACTTCGATGTCCTGGCCATGGACCCGGGGGACTGGCCCGGCGATCTGGGCGCGGGGCTGCTGCCCGCACCGGACGGCACCTGCCAGGGCGTCTTCCTGCGCTACGACCTCTTCGGCGGACGCGGACCGGCGATGATCATCGGGAATCTGCCCGAGGGCTCCCCGGCCCGCGAGGTGGCGGAGGGCCAGGCTCCGTTCGAGGTGACCCAGCTGCTGGCCGCCCTCGGCAACGAGGAGGCGGTCCAGGTCGTGGACACCGAGGACACCCCGGTCATGCATGACGACAACCTCCTCATCGTGCGCCGGATCAAGCTGTCCGAAGGCCGGATCTCCTGCGCCCAGTTCGACCGCAGCGACGGCGTCCTCGTCACCATCGCCAGCTGGGACCGGCCGATCACCGACGACCTGTACCGGCTGCTCAAGCCGCTGCCCGCGGAGATGTTCCAGCAGGGCTGAGGGGAAACCGGCCCCGTACCCCGATCGGGTGATCGTCGGACGGCTCGACGCGCCCCGGCGACCACCACGCCACCGCCCACGACGGCGGCGCCACGGGCGGCGAGACGGCCGTACGCGACGACGCCGGGGAACTCCGGCGACGGCGTCGTCACGACCACGCTCGCGGCCCGCGGCGGCCACATCTACCGCTTCACGGCGCGCGGCCGACTCACCGCCCCGAGCGCCGCACCCGCACATCCGCGGCCCGCACGAACGCCACCCGGTGCCCGAACTGGACCTGGTAGTAGACGTCCTGACCGCGCACCACCACATGCCCGGCCTGATCGAACGTGGTCGCCCACAGATACTCGCCCCGGGTCTTCAGCCCCAGCGCGTACCGCTGCCCGGCGAGCAGCTTGTACGGCAGCGGCGAGACCGCCTGCACCGGTACGCCCTCCGGGTACGCCTCCTGCTCCGGGTAGGCGCGCCCGTACACCGGGACCTCCGCCAGGCCCGGCTTCGGCGTGACGACGAGACCCTTGCCGTACACGGCCGTGGGCCGCCGCCGCGGGTTGTGGAACCAGGCCTGCTGGCCGAGGTACCAGATCGCCGTCCAGTCGCCCTGCCGCCCCGCGACCGCGTAACTCTGGCCGGTGGTGGCGCGGGCGCCGGTGTCGTTGACGCCGGTGGTCGAGTCGGCGCCGTCCGGACGCAGCCCGATGTCCTTGACCAGCGGGGCGTCGTCGCTCGGCGCCGTGTGCAGCCGCACCGCGGACGAGCCGTGCGGGGCGCACACCTGTCCGGCCGTCTCGCAGCCGGTGTACACCGGTTCGTTCGTCTCGTAGTCCGGGCGGATGGTGACCAGCCCGCCGGAGGCGCCCGCGGTGCGGCGGAACGGCGCGCCGAGGAGGCCGAAGTAGTGCGCCCAGTCCCAGTACGGGCCCGGGTCGGTGTGCATGCCCTTGATGGTGGAGGCGGTTGTGCCGGGCACATTGTCGTGGCCCAGGATGTGCTGACGGTCCAGCGGGATGTCGTACCGCCGCGCCAGCCACTTCACCAGCCGGGCCGACGACCGGTACATCGCCTCCGTGTACCAGGCGTCCGGCGCGGTCAGGAAGCCCTCGTGCTCCAGGCCGATGGACTTGGCGTTGACGTACCAGTTGCCCGCGTGCCAGGCGACGTCCTTGAGCGGGACGTGCTGGGCGATATGGCCGTCGGACGAGCGCAGCGTGTACTGCCAGGAGACATACGTCGGGTCCTGGACCAGCTTGATGGTGGTGTCCCAGGAGCCCTCGGTGTCATGGATGACGATGTAGTCGACCGACTGGGAGAGCGGGCGGTTGCCCAGGTCGTGGTTGCCGTAGTCGTTGTCCCCGAACTGCTCGTAGGGGGCCGGAATCCACTCGCACGACACATTGCCGGGCGCCTCGACGTGCGGGTCCCGCTTACGGTCCGGCAGCCCGAGCGACCGCAGCTGCCGCCGGTCCGGGACGGCCCCGGGGGTCGCGTCGAGCGTGACCCGCTCACCGTCGCCCGTGGTGCGCGCCGCGCCGCCGCGGATCACGTCGTAGACGTCGTCGGCGAACACGGCGGCCGCCGGGGCGCTGTCGGCGCCCGGGTAGGCCGCCACCGCCGCGTACCAGTCCGCCGGGTCCTCGCTCGGCGGCAGCCCCAGCCGCTTCTGCGTGGCGGCCAGCAGCGCGGCGCCACCGCGCACATTGGCCGCCGCGTCACTGCGCAGCGCCGCGGCGGACAGGCCCGTCAGCTCCGCGGCCCGGTCCAGCGTGCGCAGCCGCGCGGGCAGCTGCCGCGGCTCGGACACCGAGGCCTGGGGCACCTTCAGGGGCCGCGCCAGGTCGCCGCGGGCGTCCTCGGTGCCCTGGCTGTGGTGCGGGGCGGCGGAGAGGGCGGTGAAGGCGTCGGTGAGGTGCATGGGGCCGTAGCCGCCGGTGACGCTGGGCGCGCCACGATGGCCGTCCCAGCGGGACTGCAGATACGACACACCCAGCAGCACGCTCAGCGGCACCCGGTGCTCCTTCGCCGCCGCCGCGAAGGCCCGCTGCAGCGCCCCGGCCCCGTCCGGCGACGGCGTGCCGCCCGAGGGCGCGCTGCCCGCGGGCGGCTGGTCGGCCCGGGCGGCCGGGGCCGCGGAGACGGCCGGGAGCAGAAAGGCGGCACCCGCGGCGGCGCCCGCGGTCCACAGCGCCGTCCGGCGGCTGGGGCCGGGGACCGGTCTGTCCGCGTCTCGTTCCGCGTCGTGGGTGCTGTCCTGTGCGGATGATCCTGGCATTGCAGCCTCCTCAAGGTGGGCTGAGCCGAACCGTGGCCGTGCCCCACCTCCACCGGAGGTACGGCACGGCCTACAGCTATCCGCTGCCAGGCGATCCGTCAATCACCGCCGTACGAAGACGGCTTCGCACGTCACCGCGTGCCCACCGCGGCGCGTACGGCGCGGCGGGCCAGGCCGCAGTCGTCATGCAGCCGCCGCAGCAGCAGCCGCTGCTCCTCACCGGCGGCCATCACCCCCGGCACCACGGGGGCCGGATCGTGCATGGTGCGCTGCACGGCGGTCTCGTACCGGCGGATCTCCCGGGTGAGGACGAGCATCAGGTTCACCAGGAAGGCGTCCCGCGCCGCCGTACCCGCCGCCTGTGCGAGCTGGCTGATCTGACGCCGGGCCACCGGGGCGTCGCCCAGCACCGCCCACAGCGTCGCCAGGTCGTAGCCGGGCAGATACCAGCCCGCGTGGTCCCAGTCGATGAGCACCGGGCCCGAGGGGGACAGCAGTACGTTGTTCAACAGGGCGTCGCCGTGGCAGAACTGGGCCGGGAGCTGCCGCCCCGCCGTGTGCGAGATGCCGCGCAGCAGCTTGCGCACATCGCCCATGTCCCGGTCGGTCAGCAGCCCCAGGTCGTGGTAGCGGGACAGCCGGGCCGCGTAGTCGACGGGGGCGTCGAAGAGGTCCCCGGGCGGCCGCCACTGGTTGATCCGGCAGATCGCGCCGAGCGCGGCCCGCACATCGGAGCGCGATGGCGCCTCGGTGGGATGGCGCTGCGCGGCCACGACCCGCCCGGGCATCCGCTCGATGACCAGCGCGCAGTTGTCGGGGTCGGCGGCGATCAGCCGCGGCACCCGGACGGGCGGCCGCTGCCGTACGAACGTGCGGTACATCGCTATTTCGCGACGGAACCGCTCGGCCCACGCTGGGGAGTGGTCCAGCAGGCACTTGGCGACCGCTGTGGTGCGGCCCGTCGAACCGAGCAGGAGGAGGGACCGCCCGCTGCGCCGGAGCACCTGGACGGGGTTGAACTCCGGGCAGATGCGATGGACCGAGGCGATGGCGGTGCGCAACTGGGCACCCTGCGGGCCGGACACGTCGAGTCGTCCGCTGGGCGGCACGGAGCCGGGGGCGGGGGCCCGCCGCGCGCGGCCGCCGGGAGCGGGGTCGAGGTAGGGCCCATTGCCGGGCAGCTGCCGCCGGTACGGCCGAGGCGGGGCGGACACGGAGGACGACGCTGCGTACATGGGCGAGACAGATCCCTTCGTGTGCCGACGATGTACGTACGCTCCCGGCCCTGGGGGCGGGTCCGCACCCTGGGGAATGCGGCTGGCACATGCCAACTGGCACTTTTCAGCTGGCATTTTCCAACCGCCCCCGGGCCGGGTAGCGCACTCCTACATCACACCCGTGCGCGGGTGGCACACCATCTGGCGGACCCTGGCGAACCCTGGCGAATAGTCGCACGGCTCGTGACGGGCCCGTTACTGTCAAGTCAGCCGAGATCCTGGGGGCTTGACGTGACGAGGGAACCCAACACCCGTCTTGCGGACCTGTTCGGCCTCGCCGGCTGGTCCAAGGGAGAGCTGGCGAGGCTCGTGAACCGGCGCGCGGCGGCCATGGGCCACCCGCAGCTGGCGACCGACACCTCGCGGGTGCGGCGTTGGATCGACACCGGCGAGACGCCGCGCGATCCCGTGCCCAAGGTGCTGGCCGTCCTTTTCACCGAGCGCCTCGGTCGTGTCGTGACCATCGAGGACCTCGGATTCGGACGAGGTGGGCGCGCGGGAATGGGGCAGTCCGCCGACGGGCTGCTCTGGCCCCCCGAGTCCACTGCCGCGGTCCTCACCGAATTCACGGGAATGGACCTTATGTTCAACCGACGCGGCTTGGTGGGTGCGGGCGCCGCGCTCGCCGCAGGTTCCGCCATCACCGGTGCCATGAGCGAATGGCTGCTCTCCGACCCCACCCTCGCCATCGACGCGCCCCGTTCCGACAACCCCCTCTCCGCCGAGCCCGTGGGCTTCGACCGCTACGAGGCCGCCCCCGTGGGCTCCCAGGAGATCGACGCGCTGGAGACGTCGGTCGAGGTCTTCCGCGCCTGGGACGCGGCCCGCGGTGGCGGGCTCCAGCGCAAGGCCGTGGTGGGCCAGCTCAACGAGGTGGGCGGGATGCTCGCCTATCGCCACCCCGAGGTGCTGCAGCGCAGATTGTGGGGTGTCGCGGCCAACCTGGCCGTGCTGGCGGGCTGGATGTCCCATGACGTGGGCCTGGAGCCCACCGCCCAGAAGTACTTCGTCATCGCCGCGCACGCGGCCCGGGAGGGCGGCGACCGGCCGCGGGCGAGCGAGGCGCTGTCCCGCGCCGCCCGCCAGATGGTGCACATCGGCCGCCCGGACGACGCCCTGGATCTGATGAAGCTCGCGTCGTCCGGCGCGGGCGACGAGGCGCTGCCCCGCACCCGCTCCATGTTCCGCACCATCGAGGCCTGGGCGCACGCCTCGAAGGGGCACGGCCAGGCGGTGCGCCGCACCCTGGGGGAGGCGGAGGAGCTGTTCGTCTCCGACCAGGACCGGGGGGCCCCGCCGAGCTGGATGCAGCTGTTCAACGAGGCCGACATGCACGGGATGCAGGGGCTGGTCTACCGCACCCTGGCCGAGCACGACCCGGGCGTCGCGGCCATCTCGCAGCGGTACGCCAAGGAGGCGCTGCGGATGCGGGAGGGCGGGCGGCAGCGGTCGCAGATCTTCGACCACATCTCCATCGCCTCGGCCTCCTTCATCGGCGGCGACGCGGAGGAGGGGGCCGCTTCCGCCCGCAGGGCGCTGGCCACGATCGAGCAGAACTCCTCGCACCGCACCTGGGACCGGCTGTGGGAGATGTACCGGCTCACCGCGCCGTACACCTCGTCCTCCGCGATGCGGGAGCTGCGGGCGGAGATCCAGCAGGCCATGCCGAAGGGGCTGGGCCACCAGAAGGGAGCCGGAAGCGGGGCGGTGAAGAGCACGGTCGTCTAGCGGCTCGGCGGTCAGCGGCCTGGCGGCTCAGCGGACCGGCGGAAGCGCACGGCCGTTCAACCGTTCAGCCGGTCAACCGACCATCGCGAGCAGTACGCAGGCGTCGCCCTCGCGCCGCTCGTCGTCGAACTCCTCGGCCACCACCCGTACGCACTCCCGCGTGCCCCGGGCGGCGGCGAACCGTGGCGCGAGCCCGAGCAGCCGCTCGGCCGTCACCGAGGAGTCCTTGGCGAGCCCGCCCGCGTGCAGCAGAAGCAGATCGCCCGGCTCCAGCGGCTCCTCGGCCTGGGCGTACGTGGCGCCCGTGGTGCCGCCGAGCAGCACCCCGGCCGGGGGGAGCAGGGTGCGCCCCGTCCCGTCGCGGAACAGCAGCGGGGCGGGGTGCCCGGCCTGCGACCACACCAGGGTGCGGGTGGCCGGGTCGTACCGCCCGCAGACGGCGCTGCCCAGGGCGGGTTGCGAGGAGGCGTCGAGCAGTTGGTTGAGCCGCGCCATCAGCGGGCCCGGTGCGATCCCGGCCACCGCCATGCCGCGCACCGCGCCGAGCACCATCGCCATGCCGGAGGTCGCGGCGACGCCGTGGCCGGTGAGGTCGCCGACGCTGAGCAGGGTCCCGCCGTCGGGCAGTTCGAGCGCGTCGTACCAGTCGCCGCCGATCAGCGCGCTGTTCGCGGCGGGGAAGTAGTGGGCGGCGGCATCGAGGGCGGTGGCCGTGGGCCGCCCGCCGTGCGCGAGGGGCGCGGAGCCGCGCCACGGCGGCAGGACGGCCTCGTGGAGCTCGACCGCGAGTCGGCGCTCGGTGCGGGCGATATGCCGCTGGCGCTGGAGCGAGTCGCGGGACTCGCGCACCGCCCGCTCACTGCGGCGCAGCTCGCTCACATCGCGGAGCACGGCCCACATGGAGGCGGTGCTGCCGTCGCCGCCCAGCACGGGCTCACCCGCCAGGTGCACCGTCCGCACGGAGTCGTCCGCGCGGACGACCCGGAACTCGCCGTCGATCGGCTTGCCGTCCACCAGGCAGTCCGTGACCATCGCGGTCAGCACCGGCTGATCGTCGGCGACGACCCAGGAGGGCAGCTCGTCCAGGGACAGCCCGCCCTCCTCGGGGGCGCGGCCGAAGATCTGGCACAGCTCGTCGGACCAGGTCACCTCGTCGGTGAGGAGATTCCACTCGGCGCTGCCGACGCGGTTGAGCAGCGAGCCGGGTGCGAGGGGCCGGGCGGCCGCGGCGGACCCGGGACTCCGCCGCCCCTGCGCCGGCTCATCCGCATGTCCGGTTTCCCGCGCTTCCTTAGCTTCCACGGATGCTTCGACAGACGCTTCCACGGATCGCTCGGACGGCAGCCCCTCGCGCAGCTGGTCCAGATGCTGGCCCAGGTCGTCCAGATGGTGGACGGCCAGATCGCAGAGCGCGCGCTGCCAGCGCAGCTGGGGCTCGTTCGCCGTGCCGCTCAGGTCCGCCGTGGTGTCGCGCCGTACAGCGGCGATGCCGCCGCGGAGCCGCCGGGTCTGCGTGATGAGCGCGTCGACCGTGCCGCGCTGGGGCGACGGGGCGGCGGAATGGTCCGCGGAGCGGGGGGACGGCATGTGTTCTCCGATACGGGCCGGTACGGCGCGGCGCGGCCGGGTCTGAAGGGGTTAGGGCCGGTAACGACTTTTGCACAGGCTGCGACGTCACGTAAGTCGTTTGGCAATACCCGATCCGGTGGTGCTTCCGGCATATGTCAATGGCCTTCCTGGGGCAAGTCGGACACGGCTCGGTGGAGCATCCGATTCCGGGTAGGCTGCGGCGCTCGGGAATCCCTCAGTCCAGGTGTTCATCCGGCATATAGCACCAGGACACCGGCAAGAATGCCGGTCGACGGAAATCCCGTTGCCAGCGAACCCCCCGCACCGGATGCTGACCTCATGTTCGATCCAGACATAGCGCCCAGCGGTACCCTGCTCGGCCTCCTCCAGCGAGGCCGCGGCGACGGTACTCTGCATGCCCTCGCCGCGCCGCGGGCCGAGGCGCTCGCGGCACTGCACCACTGCGTGCTGCACGACCCCCGCCGTGACTGGCAGGTCGAGAACCGCTCCCTCTATTACGCCCGGCTCTGCCTGGACCTCGACGCGGACCTCGACGAGATCGAACAGCACCTCTTCCACCCCGACGACCTGGTGAACACCGACGAGGAGCGCACCGGGCTCGCCCTCGCCGTCCTCGGCCACCTCGCCGCCTACGACCGGCTCGACGCGCTGCGGCTGCTGCGCCGGTACGCCGCCGCGGGCAGCAACTGGGAATGGGCCCTGGACGAGCTGGCCCTGCGCGACGACGACGCCGGGCTGCGCGCCCTCGCCCCCGCCGTCCTCGGCCGCTTCCCCGAGACCCCCGACGGCGAGGCCGAACTCGCCACCGCCGCGCGCGGCGCCTACGAGCCCCGCCCCTGGCGGCTGTGGGCCGACGACCCGGCGTACGGGCCGCGCGTGCGCGCCGTGCAGGAGCAGGGCTCCTTCGACCGCTGGCAGCGCCAGCTGCGCCCCTCCGGGCCGCGGCCCGGCTGGAGCGTGCACGACGTGCTGACCTGGGCCCAGCAGGAGCACGACCTGCGGCCCGGCTCCAGGCGCCCCGACGCCGCCGCCCGCTGCCTCGCCGCCGTCGCCGGTCCGGAGGACCGGCCCGAGCTGCTGGCCGCCGCCGCGTCGGCCCCGGAGGCGGCCCGCGCGACCGCCCTGCGCTACCTCGCGGACAGCGGTGACCCCGAGGTGCTGGACCTGATCGAGGCCGCGGTGACCGAACCGGACGCCTCGGAGCCGGTCTCCCGGGCCGCCCTCGGCGCCTTCGAACGCATGCGCAGCATCGCCGCCCTGGACCGTGCCCGGATCTGGGCCCACCGCCCCGACGCGCTCGGCGCCGCGGCCGCCGCGATGCTCGCCGCCCGCGGCGGACAGTACGACACGGGCCTCGTGCTCGCCGCCCTCCGCCGCACGGTGCGGTCCGAGGGCCCGCACAGCCAGGCCCTGTGGACGCTCGTGGACGGCGCCGGGCGCCTCGCGATCACCTGCGCCGCCCCCGTCCTGCGCCACGTCTACCGCGAAACCGCCTCCTCCCACCTCCGGGGCCGCGCCGCCCGCGCGCTGGCCGCCACCGATCCCTCGTTCGCCGCGGGCTTCGCGGTGGAATGCCTCTGGGACTGCGAGGAAACGACCCGTGAACTCGCCGCCCGCCACGCCGCCACCGGTGACGCCCGCGTCGTGGAACAGCTGCGCAGACTGGCCGCCGACCCGGCCGAGGAGGCGGAGGTCCAGACCGCGGTCCGCAGCCGCATCGGCCCCGACGCCGCCGGAGTCTGACCACGGCGCCGCCGGAGTCCGACGCAGGCGGGCGCGGGGCGGTCACCCGGGGTGGCGGAGTCGGCGGGGCGGGTGACCGTGGCCGGGGCGGGAACCGATGTGTTTACGCCATGTGGTTATCCGTAGACCCCGGAGTTCGTGTCGGGATTCTGGGGGTTCGTCCCACACTCGCCCGGCTTCCGAGGGCGCGGGGGCCAACGCTCACGGGACGTTTCACGGCTCGCAAGGTGGACGATGCCGGGGCCACCCTTCGTACGCCGAGAACACCGGTATGCGAGTCGCCATCGTGACCGAATCCTTCCCGCCCGACATCAACGGCGTCGCTCATTGCACGCTGCAGACCGCCCAGCATCTCCACCGGCGCGGTCACCAACCGCTCGTCATCGCCCCCGCGGGTCCCCCCGGAGGCCCGACTGCCGCAGGCCTGCACGACGGGCCGTCCGACGGGGCCGGGGACGCCGACGGGGGGCATCCGTTTCCCGTTGTCCGGATTCCCTCCCTGCCCCTGCCCGGCTATCCGCAGGTGCGCGTCGCGCTGCCCAGCCGCCGGCTGGCCGCCGCCATCACCTCGCACCGCAGTGATCTCGTCCACCTGGCCAGCCCCTTCGTGCTCGGCGCGCGCGGGATGACGGCCGCGCTGCGGCTGCGGATTCCCGCCGTCGCCGTCTACCAGACCGACCTGGGCGGTTACGCCCGTACGTACCTCGGCGCGGGCGAGAACGCCGCCTGGCGCCGGATACGGGCCGTGCACACCGCCGCCGACCGCACCCTCGCCCCGTCCACCGCCGCCGCCCGCGACCTCGACGAGCACGGGGTGCCGCGGATCGCGCTGTGGCCGCGCGGGGTCGACACCGAGCGCTTCCACCCCTCGCGCCGCGACCCCGAGCTGCGCCGCTCCCTCGCCCCCGGCGGCGAGCTGATCGTCGGCTACATCGGCCGCCTGGCGCCCGAGAAGAACGTCGAGCTGCTGGCCCCGCTGTGCACGCTGCCCGGCGTCCGGGTCGTCGTGGTCGGGGACGGGCCGAGCGAGCCCGCGCTGCGCGCCGCCATGCCCGGCGCCCGTTTCCTCGGCCGCCGGACCGGCACCGAGCTGGCCCGCATCTTCGCCTCGCTGGACGTCTTCGCGCACACCGGCCCGCAGGAGACCTTCTGCCAGACGGTGCAGGAGGCGCAGGCCAGCGGTGTGCCGGTGGTCGCGCCCGCCGCGGGCGGCCCGCTCGACCTCGTCGACCACGGCCGTACCGGGCTGCTGGTGCCGCCCGGCGACGAGGACGAGGTGCGCGACGCCGTATCGCTCCTGGCCGCCCACCCCCGGCTGCGTGCGACGCTCGGGCAGGCGGGCCGGGAGGCGGTCGAGGGCCGCACCTGGGAGGCGATCGTCGACCAGCTGATCGACCACTACGCCGAGGTGCTGATGGCCCGTACGGCGGTGGCGGCATGAGCGACGCACCGTCCCTCCGGATCGTCCGGCTCGCCAACTTCGTCACCCCCTCCTCCGGCGGCCTGCGCACCGCGCTGCGCGAGCTGGGCGCGGGCTACCAGGCGGCGGGCCATGAATCCGTCCTGATCGTGCCGGGGGAGCGCGACGCGGACGAGCACACCCGCCAGGGCCGGGTGATCACCCTCCCCGGCCCCGCCGTGCCCGGCACCGGCGGCTACCGGGTGCTGACCGACCGGCGGCGGCTGACCCGGCTGCTGGACGGGCTCGCGCCCGACCGGCTGGAGGTCTCCGACCGCACCACCCTGCGCTGGACGGGGGAGTGGGCGCGGCGCGCCCGCGTGCCCGCCGTGATGGTCTCCCACGAGAGCGCCGACGCCGTGCTGCGCACCTGGGGCGTGCCCGAGGGCGCCGCTCGGGGCGCGGCCGACCGGCTGAACCGCCGCACCGCGCGGGCGTACGCGCGGGTCGTCTGCACCACGGAGTGGGCGGAGCGCGAGTTTGTACGGATCGGCGCGCGCAATGTCGTACGCGCCCCCCTGGGCGTCGACCTCGGCCACTTCCACCCGTCCCACTTCGACGGCGCGCTGCGCGAGCACCACCGGGGCGACGCGGCCGTGCTGCTCGCCATGTGCTCCCGCCTGTCGCCCGAGAAGCGGCCGGGCCGCGCGCTCGACGCCCTCGCCGAACTGCGGCGGCGCGGCGTCCCGGCGGCGCTCGTCGTCGCGGGCGACGGCCCGATGCGCCCCCGGCTGGAGGCCCGCGCCCGCGCGGAGGGGCTTCCGGCGGCCTTCCTCGGCCACGTCGGCGACCGGTCCCGGCTGGCCGCGCTCCAGGCGAGCGCGGACATCGTCCTCGCCCCCGGCCCGGCGGAGACCTTCGGGCTGGCCGCCCTGGAGGCGCTGGCGTGCGGGTCGCCCGTGGTCGTCAGCGCCCTGTCCGCGCTCCCGGCCATCGTCGGCCCGGCGGGCGCGACGGCGACCGACGACGGGGCGGCGTTCGCGGACGCCGTCGCCGAGGTCCTGGCCCGCCCCGAGCCCGTACGCCGCGCGACGGCCCGGGCCCGCGCGGAGCGCTACGGCTGGCCCGCGGCGGTCGACGCCTTCCTGGCGGCGCACGACGCGCCCGCCGTCGCCCGGCCCGACGGGCGGGCCCCGGCCCGCACGGCGGTCGGCGGTGCCCGGTGAGCGCACCCCGCGCTCACCCGGGCCACCGCCCCCACGCCGCGGCCCCGGGCGCCAGGGCGACCGCCCACACGTCGGCCACAGTCCCGGACGCGCCCCTTCCGGACGCGCCCGCCGAGACCGGTGCCCCGGCCCCAGCCGGGACGGCCGCGTCGTCGGCCCAGGGTTGGGCCGAGCCCTGTCCCGGGCCGGACACGGCCGCCCACCAGACCGGCCCCGCCGAGCCCGCTGCCGGGACGTTGGTCCCGCGCAACGCCGCGATGCCGGACCCGGGGCCGCCGCCCCGCCACGGGGCTGTGCCTGCCGTAGCTCCCGTCCACCGGGCGGGGAGCGCAGCGTCAGAGGACGACGCGCCCCTCCCGCCCCACGCCCCGACCCCGGTCGCCCGCCGAGCCGTTCGCCCGGCGCCGGGCGCCCCGGCGAATGGTGTGGTGGCCGGTTCGTCGCCCGCCGCTGCGGGTGGTCTGGCCTGTGCCGTTCCGGTGGCCGACCGCGATGCCGTAGCCGTCACGCCCCACGTTCCGGTCCCGGGCGCGGCGTCGCCCGTACCGGCCGTTCCGGTTGCCTGCGGGGCCGGTTCTACCGCGTCCGGTTGCCCGGCGGCTGCTCCGGTGGTTCCGGTGGTCCGCCGTCCGGACGTCGCCGGTTCGGGGGTATCGGTCGACGATGTGGCTGGGCCGTCGCCCGTTGTGTTGGGCGCTCCGGTCTGCACTGCGCCCGTAGCCGACCGCGATGCCGTAGCCGTCACGCCCTACGCCGCGGTCCCGGGCGCGGGGTTGCCCGTACCGGCCGCTCCGGTTGCCTGCCCGGCCGGTTCTGCCGCGTCCGGCGATCCGGTGGCTGCTCCGGCGGCCGGTTCGTCGCACGGCGCTTCGGCTTGCGCTGCGCCCGTAGCCGACCGCGATGCCGTAGCCGTCACGCCCTACGCCGCGGTCCCGGGCGCGGGGTTGCGCGCATCGGCCGCTCCTGTCGCCTGCCCGGCCGGGTCTGCCGCGTCGGTTCGGCGGGTGGGAGCCCTTGGGGGTGCTGCGGTCATGACCGGTGCGGGGGGTGTTTCCGTTGCTGTGCCCACCACTCGGTTCTTCGCGCTCGGGGACTCGCTCACCGAGGGGGTCGGGGACCCCGTGGCCGGGGGTGGGTGGCGTGGATGGGCGGCGTTGCTGGCGGGGGCGGGTGGGGAGGCCGTGGACTTCGTCAACGTCGCCCGCAGCGGCGCGCTCGCCGCCGACGTGGCCGGGGAGCAGCTGACCGCCGCCCGCCGGGCCCGGCCGCGTCTCGCGTCCGTCGTGGTCGGCATGAACGACACCCTGCGCGACACCTTCGACATCCGCCACGTCGCCGAGGCCCTGGACGCGACGATCGGCGCGCTGCGCGCCGACGGGACCGTGGTGCTCACCGCGTGCCTGCCCGACCCGGGCCGGATGCTGGGGCTGCCGACCGCGCTCGCCCGGCCGCTGGGGCGCCGTATGCGGGCCGTCAACACGGTGGTGCACGCGCTGTCCGGGCGGTACGGCGCGGTGCATGTGGAGCTGACCGAGCACGGCTGGGTCACGGACCGCGAGGCGTGGAGCGTGGACCGGCTGCACCCGAGCGAGCTGGGGCACCGGCTGCTGGCACGGGAGTTCCACACCGCGCTCACGGCCCGCGGCATCGCCATGGGCGACCCGCCGTCCACCACGCTCGACGGCCGGGCGCCCTCGCCTGCCGCGAGCGCCTGGTGGATGGCGACCAGGGGCACCCGCTGGGTCGTGGACCGGTGCACCGATCTGTTGCCCGGACTCCTCGCGCTGGCGGCGCAGGAGGTCCGCCACCGGGTGCGCGGGACCGGACAGCTGCTCGACGGGCAGGAACGGCGGGCGGCGCTCGCCGCGCTCGCCTCGTTGCCGCGGCTGGAAGCCCCGGCACCCCCGCACGCTGCGACAATGGCGGGATGACGGGTCGCTGGGAATTCTGGATCGACCGTGGCGGTACCTTCACGGACGTCGTCGGGAAGCGCCCGGACGGCCGCCTGGTCACCCGTAAGCTCCTGTCCCACCATCCCGAGCGCACCATGGACGCGGCCGTCGCCGGTATCCGGCAGACGCTGGGGCTCGGGCCGGAGGAGCCGGTTCCGGCCGACCGGATCGCCGTCGTCAAGATGGGCACGACCGTCGCGACCAACGCCCTGCTGGAGCGCGCGGGCGAGCCCACGGTGCTCGTCGTCACGGCCGGTTTCCGGGACGCGCTGCGCATCGCGTACCAGAACCGGCCGCGGCTGTTCGACCGCCGGATCGTGCTGCCGGAGGCGCTGTACGACCGGGTGATCGAGGTGCCCGAGCGGGTGGACGCGCACGGCGCCGTCGTACGCCCCCTGGACCTCGGCGCCGCCACGGAGGCGCTGCGCGCCGCCCACCGCGACGGCTTCCGCAGCGCCGCGGTCGTCCTGACGCACGGCTACCGGTACGCCGCGCACGAGCGCGCGGTGGGCGACGCGGCGCGCGGTCTCGGCTTCACCCAGGTGAGCTGTTCGCACGAGGTGAGCCCGCTGATGAAGCTGGTGCCGCGCGGCGACACCACCGTCGTCGACGCGTACCTCTCGCCGATCCTGCGCCGCTACGTCGAGGACGTGGCCGCCGAGCTGCGCGGCATCCGGCTGATGTTCATGCAGTCCAACGGCGGGTTGCGGGAGGCCGCGCACTTCCGGGGCAAGGACGCGGTGCTGTCCGGGCCCGCGGGCGGCGTGGTGGGCATGGTGCGTTCCTCGGCCGAGGCCGGTAGCGGCGGGCAGGCCGGGCCTGGTGGTCACGACCGTTACGACAAGGTCATCGGCTTCGACATGGGCGGCACCTCCACCGACGTGTCGCACTACGCGGGCGAGTTCGAGCGGGTCTTCGGTACCGAGGTCGCCGGGGTGCGGATGCGCGCGCCCATGATGAACATCCACACCGTCGCGGCGGGCGGCGGCTCGGTGCTCCACTTCGACGGGCGCCGCTACCGCGTCGGCCCGGGCTCGGCCGGCGCCGTCCCCGGCCCGGCCTGCTACCGGCGCGGCGGCCCGCTGACCGTGACCGACGCCAACGTCATGCTGGGCCGCGTCCAGGCCGCCCACTTCCCGGCCGTCTTCGGCCCGCACGCCGACCAGCGGCTGGACGCGGAGGTGGTCCGGGAGCGCTTCGCACGCCTCGCCGAGGAGATCGCGGAGGCGACCGGCGACCGGCGCGGCCCGGAGGAGGTCGCGGCGGGCTTCCTGGACATCGCGGTGCTCAACATGGCCAACGCGGTCAAGAAGATCTCCGTGCAGCGCGGCCACGACGTCACCCGCTACGCGCTCACCAGCTTCGGCGGCGCGGGCGGCCAGCACGCGTGCGCGGTCGCGGACGCCCTCGGCATCGGCACGGTCATCGTGCCGCCGCTGGCCGGGGTGCTCTCCGCGTACGGCATCGGGGTCGCCGACGCCACCGCGATGCGCGAGCAGGCCGTGGAGCGGGAGCTGAGCGAGGAGTCGCTGCCGGACGTGCGCGACCTGTGCGCGCGGCTGGCCGGGCGGACGCGCGAGGAGCTGCTGGCCGACGGCGTTCCCGGGGAGAGCGTGCGGACCACGGCCCGGGTCCAGCTGCGGTACGCGGGCACCGACGCCGCCCTCCCCGTCCCGCTGGACTCCGCCCCCGCCATGACCGCCGCGTTCGTCACGGAGCACCGCACGCGCTACGCCTTCACCATGGACAAGCCGCTCGTCGTGGAGTCGGTGTCGGTGGAGGCGGTCGGCGCGGCGGGCCCGGCGGGCGGCCACGCCGTGGAACGGCCGCCCAGGGAGGGCGGCTTGGCGGCGGTGGCGACCGTGGAGATGTTCACCGAGGGCCGCTGGCAGCGCACGGAGCTGTACGAACGCGCCGGGATGCGCCCCGGGGACACCGTCACCGGCCCCGCGGTCATCGCCGAGGACGACGCCACCACCGTCGTCGACCCGGGCTGGCAGGCGGCCCGGGGCGACCGCGGCCATCTGCTGCTCACCCGGGTCCGGCCCCGGCCGCGCGGGACGGCCGTCGGGACCGGGGTGGACCCGGTGATGCTGGAGGTCTTCAACAGCCTCTTCATGGCCATCGCCGAACAGATGGGCCTGCGCCTGGAGAACACCGCCCACTCCGTCAACATCAAGGAGCGGCTGGACTTCTCCTGTGCCCTGTTCGACGCCGACGGCAACCTGATCGCCAACGCCCCCCACATCCCGGTGCATCTGGGCTCGATGGGCGAGTCCATCAAGGAGGTGCTGCGGCGCAACGGGGACGCGATGCGCCCCGGGGACGTCTACGCCATCAACGACCCGTACCACGGCGGCACCCACCTCCCGGACGTCACCGTCGTCACCCCCGTCTTCGAGGAAGAGGGGGCGGAGCTGCTGTTCCTGGTCGCCTCGCGCGGCCACCACGCCGAGATCGGCGGCATCACCCCCGGCTCCATGCCCGCCTTCAGCCGCACCATCGAGGAGGAGGGCGTCCTCTTCGACAACTGGCTGCTGGTGCGGGACGGCGCGCTGCGCGAGCGCGAGACGCGCGAGCTGCTGACCGCCGGTCCGTACCCCTCCCGCGCCCCCGACGCCAACCTCGCCGACCTGCGCGCCCAGATCGCCGCCAACGAGAAGGGCATCCAGGAACTGCGCCGGATGATCGCCCAGTTCGGCCTGGACGTCGTGCACGCCTATATGGGCCACGTGCAGGACAACGCCGAGGAATCCGTACGCCGTATCGTCGGCGCCCTCCGGGACGGCTCGTACCGCTACGAGACGGACAGCGGGGCCGTCATCCGCGTCACCGTCACCGTCGACCGCCCCGGCCGCGGCGCCGTCCTGGACTTCGCCGGTACGTCGTCCCAACAGCCGGGCAACGCCAACGCGCCCAGCTCGGTGGTGATGGCCGCCGTGCTCTACGTCTTCCGCACCCTGGTCGCCGACGACATCCCGCTCAACAGCGGCTGCCTGAAGCCCCTGGAGGTCCGCATCCCCGAGGGCTCGATGCTGGCCCCGGAGTACCCGGCCGCCACGGTCGCCGGAAACGTGGAGACCTCCCAGGCCGTCACCGGCGCCCTCTACGCGGCGCTCGGCGTCCAGGCCGAGGGCTCCGGCACGATGAACAACGTCACCTTCGGCAACGACCGCGTCCAGTACTACGAGACGGTGGCCGGCGGCTCGGGCGCGGGCGACGGCTTCGACGGCGCCGACGCCGTGCAGACCCATATGACCAACTCCCGGCTCACCGACCCCGAAGTGCTGGAGTGGCGCTATCCGGTCCGGGTGGAGAGCTTCGCGGTACGGCCGGACAGCGGGGGCCGCGGCCGCTGGCGCGGCGGCCACGGCGTCACCCGCCGCATCCGCTTCCTGGAGCCGATGACGGTGGCCCTGCTCACCGGCCACCGCCGGGTCGCCCCGTACGGCATGGCGGGCGGCGCGCCGGGCGCGCTCGGCGCCAACCTGATCGAGCGCGCCGACGGCTCGGTGGACCGGCTGAGCGGCTGCGACGCGGCCGACGTCGGCCCGGACGACGTCCTCGTCGTGCACACCCCGGGCGGCGGCGGTTACGGCCCGGTGCCGGACGCGCAGGGCCGTTGAGCCGGGGGCTCATGGCGTCTGCTCGTCCTCGGTGAACGCGGTGAACGCGGTGATCAGGCCGTGAGGTGTGTCGTCGCCGTAGAGCAACTCGTGTAGTCGGGTGCCTTCGGAGGCGGCTTCGGCGCCGCGGGGGAACATGGCCTGCTCGTACTTCGCGAGGGCGACTTCGATGTCGTCGGGGTGCGCGGCGAGGGCCCGGCCGAGTTCGGCGCCGTCGTACATGGCCAGGTTGGCGCCCTCGCCGTTCGGGGCCGAGAGATGCGCGGCGTCCCCGAGCAGGGTCACCCCCGGCACCCGGTCCCACCGGTGCCCGATGGGCAGGGCGTAGAGGGGCCGCAGGGCCGGTGCGGTGTCACCGTCGACGATCAGCGCGGTGAGTTCCGGTGCCCAGCCCTCGAACTCCTCGGCGATCCGCGCGGCGGCCGCGGCGGAATCGGTGAAGTCGATGTTCGCGAACCAGTCCCGCGGCTGGGCGAGCATCACGTAGGTGTGCAGGGTGTCGCCCCTCTCCCGGTGAGCCAGAAGCCCCTTGCCCGGCGCGAGCGTGAACAGCGCCCCGCCGCCGACCGCTTTCGCGCTGGCCGGGTGCCGGGTGTCGGCGTCGAACAGGTAGGTCTCGACGCTCGACATGCCGGTGTACTCGGGTGTGGCGTCGGAGAGCAGCGGCCGGACCCGTGACCACGCGCCGTCCGCGCCGACCAGCAGGCTCGTGGCGACGGTGGTGCCGTCGGCGAAGGTCACCTCGTGGCGGCCCTCGCCGAGGGCACGGGTACCGCTGACCTTACGGCCCCACCGGACGGTACCGGCCGGGAGCGAGTCGAGCAGGATCTGCCGCAGCTCGCCCCGCTGTACCTCGGGGCGTCCGCCCGTGCCGTCGTCGGGCTGGTCGAACAGGACGGCCCCGTCCCGGTCGACCAGCCGCATCGCCTCGCGGCCCTCCAGGATGAGGCCGCGGAACTCTTCGATCAGGCCTGCCGCCCGCAAAGCCGGTTGGCCGTTGTAGTCGTGGATGTCGAGCATCCCGCCCTGCGCCCGCGCCGTCGGTGAGGCCTCCGCCTCGTAGACCGTGGCCGGGATGCCATGGACGTGGAGGACGCGGGCGAGGGTCAGCCCGCCGAGTCCGGCGCCGATGATCGTGACGTGAAGGGTCATGGTGATTCCTCGCGTTGTCGCACGCCTGCCGGATGGACACCCGGCCGGATCTCCTCGAAAGGTTCCAGGCCCGGCCGACATCGGACCGACAGCACCGATATGTCACCGACACCGCGTATCGGGCGCGTACGAGAAGGCGCACGAATAGCAGGGTTCATTGGCGCGATCAACCCCGTTTGCGGCCGCCGGGGTGGGAAACCCGACTTCTATCAAGCCCGTCAAGCCTCGTGCGCGGGGGTCGGCTTCGTGCCCATGACCACTCGTTGGATGTGTCATGCCCGCGTCGGCGAGGGCGGGAATTCACCGCAAAGCAGCATAGAAGGGGTAGTCATGGAGTGGTGGCAGAGCGCGGCATGCGTGGACGAGGACCCCGAGCTGTTCTTCCCGGTGGGGTCGGCCGGACCCGCGGCCCAGGCGCAGCAGGCCCTGGCCAAGGAGGTCTGCCACCGCTGCCCGGTGATCAACCAGTGTCTCGCCTACGCGCTGGACTCCGGTGTGACCCACGGCGTGTGGGGCGGTACCGACGAGGAGGAGCGCCGGGCGCTGCGCCGCCGGGAGCGGCGGCAGGCGAGCGGGGCATCGTCGCCGGGCGGTGGGCCGGGCGGCGGTCAGTCCTGGGGCGCACCGCCGCGCGGCGGTCAGCCGTCGCACAGCGGCAGGCGCAGGGACGGGCGACCGGCCGCCCACGCCCCGAGCAGGCGGTCCGACCAGCGCGCGTCCAGGTAGCCGGTGGCCTGGACGCCGAAGACGACGGCCGGGGCCTGCTCAGGCTCCTGGGCGAGGAAGCCGCCGATGACGTCACGGCGCATCAGCTGCTCGTGCACGGCGTCGGCCTCGATGTGCTCGGTGAAGAACCGTACGCACCGGGGTTCGGCGCCGAGCCGCTCCAGCGCCCGGGCCAGCCGCCGGGCCCCGGGGGACGAGGTGATCTCCAGGGTGGCGAAGTGCCCGGCCGTCGCGCCGCGCAGTGAGCGGTGCAGGCCGAGCAGCGACATCAGGTTGACGGTGGCGAGCGTCTCGGCGGGCGCCGGGTCCAGGTAGCGGCCGTAGGCCGGGTCGAGACCCGCCCCCGCCATCGCGTCGGCGAACAGCCGGGCGTGCGTCCGGTCGCCGTGGCCCGCGCCGAACTCGTCGAACTCCACCGCCACCAGCGACGCCTTGGGCTGGCCCGTCAGCCGGGGGATCAGCCACGCCTGCGGGTCGGCCTCCTTCAGCTGGTACAGCGAGCGGTGCGCCAGATATTCGCGCAACTGCCCCCAGGTGCCGCGGCTTTTGAGGTGGTGGCCGACGCCGCGTGCGTCCGGCGGTTCGGCCAGCAGCGCGTCCAGCTCACCGGCGACATCCGCGCCACCGGGCACGGCCTCGCGCAGCGCGCCGAGGAACCGGTCCTCCAGCGCGGCCCGCAGCCGCAGCAGATCCGGCTGCCACTCCCAGGCCTCGTCGACGTCCGCGAAGCCGCGGTAGTGGAGTTCGTACGCGAGATACAGCGCGAGCTGGAGGTCCTCGCCGAACGGTTCGGCGTCCCCCGCCCCCGGCAGTGCGGCCGGTGGCGGGGGCCGGAGCAGGGCGGTGCGGACCGCCGTGGACAGCGGGCCGCGCGCCTGAGGCAGTGGGGGCGCGCCCGCCGTCGCGGGCCCGGCGTGCGCGGCCGCGTTCCGGGCGGCGGTCGTCACCGCCGACCAGCCCCGTTCGGCCTGTCCTGCCCGTCCCGCCCGTCACCGGGGTCGTCGTACCGCTCCAGCGGGTGCGTCGCCGGGCCCTGCAGCACGCTGCCGTCGACGGCGAACCGGGAGCCGTGGCACGGGCATTCCCAGGTCCGCTCGGCGTCGTTGAACCGCACCAGACACCCCAGATGGGTGCAGCGCGCGGACAGGGCGTGCGGCGCGCCCGCCTCGTCGCGGTGCACGGCGCGCTGCCCCGCCCCGGTGCGGACGACCGCGCCGCCGCCCGGCGGAATGTCGCGGACCGCGTCCGCGCCGTCCCCGGAGATCCGGTCGCCGAAGAAGTGCCGCGCCACCTCGCCCTGCCGCCGGAGCAGCGCCGGGGCCTCGCGCAGCGGGTTCAGCCGCCGCGGATCGTAGAGGTCCGTCCACGGCGGCGGCTCGCCCGTCAGCCGCCCGGCCAGCAGCCGTCCGGTGAGCACGCCGCCGGTCATGCCCCATCCGGCGAAGCCGGTCGCCACGTACGCGTGCCGGGCGGCGGGGTGCAGCGGGCCCACGTACGGCACGTGGTCGGTGGTCCAGTTGTCCTGCGCGGCCCAGCGGAACGCGGGCTCGGCGCCCGGGAAGCGCTGTCGCGTCCAGGAGATCAGCCGTTCGTAGCGCTCCTCGACACCGCCCACCCCGGGCGTGAACTTCTCCCCGGTGACGATGAGCAGCCGCCGGCCGTCCCCGTAGGGCGCGGTACGGACCGACCGGGTGCCGTCCTCGGGCGTGAGGTACATACCGCGCGGGGCGCGCTCGTCCGGCAGCACAGAGGCGACGACCAGCTCGCGCCGCACTGTCAGCCGGGGGAAGAGCAGCGCCCGGTCGAAGATCGGGTAGGCGGTGGTGACCACGACCTCGCGGGCCCGCACCCGCGCTCCGCGGTCGGTGGTGAGGCGGCAGGGATGGCCCTCGCCCAGGCTCATGACCCGCGAGTTCTCATAGATCCGGCCGCCGCGCGCGACCAGGTCCGCGGCGAGGGCCAGCAGGAATTTCCGGGGGTGGAACTGGGCCTGATCGGCGACCCGGACCGCGCCCGCTACGGGGAAGGGCAGATCCGTCTCCGTCGTGAACGAAGCGTCCAGACCGGCCGCCGAGGCCGCCTCCGCCTCGGCCCGCACCGCGTCCAAAGCCTCCTCGCCCTCGGCGTAGGTGTACGCCGGAGCCCGCTCCAGATCGCAGTCGACGCCCAGCTCGGCGGCGACCCGGCCGACCCGGTCCACCGCGTCGGCCTGGGACGCCGCGTACAGCCGCGCCGCCTCCGTACCGCGCGCGGCGCTGATGTCCTGGTAGGCGAGGCCCTGCAGGGCGGAGAGCTTGGCCGTGGTGTGGCCGGTCGCCCCCGCGGCCAGCCGGTCCGCCTCGATCAGCGCCACCCGGCGCCCGGCCCGCGCCAGCTCCCAGGCCGTGCAGATCCCCGCGACGCCGCCGCCCACGACGGCGACCTCGACCTCGGGCACGGCACGCCCGGGCCCGGGCTCCAGCGCCGGATACGCGGGGCCCGGGGCCGACTCCATCCAGTACGAGGCGGGCGCGAACCCGGTGGGAAGACTCGTCATCTACCGCTCCTCTGCCGCCGCTCTTCCGGCGCTCCTCGGGACCTGCCGAGTGCCCCCGAACGCCCGGCCGACGCAGCGGGCCCGATCGGACCGATTCGACCTGCCGGTTTCGTCCGGTGCGGATGAGGTACCTGGGACGGATGCGACTGATCGCGCCTCCCGGGGTGTACGCACCGCAGGACGACACCGCCCTGCTGGCCGAGGCGGTGTGCCGTGAGCCCGCCATGGTGGGCGCCCAGGTGCTGGACATCGGCACGGGCACCGGCGCGCTGGCGCTGCTCGCCGCGCGCTGCGGAGCCGTGGGCGTCGAGGCGGTCGACGTCTCGGCGCGGGCGGTGCTGGCGGCCTGGGTGAACGCCCGGCTCAGCGGCGAGCCGGTCCGGGTACGCCTCGGTGGCCTGGCGTCCGTGGCCTCCGGGCGGCGCTTCGACGTCGTCCTGGCCAACCCGCCCTACGTACCCGCGCGCCGCGGCGGCCCCTTCGAGCGCGCCGGAGGCGCTCGCGCCTGGAACGCCGGGCCGGACGGCCGGGCGGCGCTGGACCGGCTGTGCGCCCGGATACCGGGGCTGCTGCGCCCACGGGGAGTGCTGCTGCTCGTCCAGTCCGCGCTGAGCGGCGTCGGGACGACGCTGGAGCGGCTGGCCGAGCAGGGGCTGCACGTGGACGTGACCGCGCGCCGCGTCGTCCCGTTCGGGCCGGTGCTGCTGCGCCGCAGCAGCTGGCTGGCCGCCCGGGGGCTGATCGGGCCGGGGGACGACAAGGAGGAGCTGGTGGTGATCCGTGCCATCCGTACGACCGAGTGCAGCAGCTGTTCCAGATGAGCCGGTGCCCGCGTCGGCCTCGGCGCGGCGCGTCCTCGTCGATCCGGAGGGCCCGGTGCTGGTCGAGGGCCCGGTGGAGGTCGTCCTGGACGACGGCAGTACGGTCCGCTCCGACCGGGTGATGGTGGCGGTCTGCGCCTGCGGCCGCAGCGGCCGCTACCCGTGGTGCGACACCAGTCACCGCCGCCCGGCCCGTACCCGGGATGGCTGTACGGGAGACGGCTCCACCCGGGGCGGGCCCACCGGGGACGGCTCCGCCCGGGGTGGCTACATCCGGGACGTCCGCCCCGCGGACGGCTGACCCGGGCGGCGCAGCGGGGCGAACCGCACCGGGGTGCCGGGGGCGGCCTGGGCCGCGGCGGCCAGGCACGGTTCCGGGACGACGCCCACCACGGGATACCCGCCGGTCGTCGGATGGTCGGCGAGGAAGAGCACCGGGCGGCCGTCGGGCGGCACCTGGAGCGCGCCGAGCACCATGCCCTCGCTGGGCAGCTCGCCCTCCAGGGCGCGCTCCAGCGCGGGGCCCTCGGTGCGCAGCCCGATCCGGTTGCTCGCGGCCGAGACCCGGAAGCGGCCGGTGGTGAGGGTACGCAGCCCGGTGGCGGTGAACCAGTCGTCGCGCGGCCCGAGCACCACCGGAAGCACCAGCTCCGTTACGACGTTCCTCAAGGGTGCGCAATCCGCGCCCGGCGCCGGTCCGTACGGGGTGCCGAGCCGCAGGACCGCGCCGTCGGCGAGCGGCGCCGGGCCGAGTCCGGACAGGACGTCGGTGGCGCGGCTGCCGAGCACCGGGTCGGCGTGCACCCCGCCGTCGAACGCCACGTAGGAGCGCACGCCGTGGGTCGCCGCCCCGGCCTCCAGCACGGCGCCCGCCGGTACCCGCACCGGTGCCCCCCAGGCGGCGGGACGGCCGTCGACGGCGACCGGGCAGGGCGCGCCGGTGACCACCACCGTGGCCGCGCGGCGCAGCCGTACGGCACAGCCGGTCAGCGTGGTCTCCAGGGTCGCGGCGCCGTCCGGGTTCCCGGCCAGCCGGTTGGCGAGCCGGTGGGCGGGCTGGTCGAGCGCGCCGGACCGGGGCACGCCGAGATGGGCGTGGCCCGTCCGGCCGAGGTCCTGGACGGTGGTGAGCGCGCCCGCCCGCACCACCGAGAATGCGCTGTCCGTCACGGCGCGTCCCCCCGCTCGCCCGGGGCGGGCACGAACCGCTCCCCCGGGACGGGCACGAAACGCACCCGGGTCCCGGGGACGAAGAGCGCCGCCGGTTCCCGCGCGGTGTCCCACAGCACCGCGTCCGTCGTCCCGATGAGCTGCCAGCCGCCGGGGGAGGAGCGCGGATAGACGCCGGTGTACGGGCCCGCGAGGGCGACCGCGCCGACCGGGACCCGGGTCCGGGGGGTGGCGCGGCGCGGTACGTGGAAGCGCTCGGGTAGCCCCGTCAGATAGCCGAAGCCGGGGGCGAAACCGCTGAACGCCACCCGGAACGCGGTGCCGGAGTGAATCCGGGCCACCTCCTGGGGCGTGACGCCCCACAGCCCGGCGACGTCCGCCAGGTCCGGCCCGTCGTAGCGGACGGCGACCTCCACGGCCTCCTCGTCGCCGCGGACCGGCGGCGGTATCTCCCAGCGCTTCAGCTCGGCGGCCAGACCGGCCGGATCGGCGACGCCGTCCAGCAGCACGGTGCGCGCGGCGGGGACGATCTCACCGACGGCGGGCAGCGTACCGGCGGCCGCGCGGCGCAGCAGTTCGGCGTGCAGGGCCTCCACGGCCTCACCGGTGCCCACTTCCAGGAGCAGCCCGTGGTCGCCGACCGGCAGACAGCTCACGCCCGGCCCGGCGCTCATGCGAACGCCGCCACGCGCACCCCCGCGCCGGTCAGCTCGCGCCGTACCCGGTGGGCGAGTTCGGCGGCGCCGGGGGTGTCGCCGTGCAGGCACAGGGAGCGCACCTCGACGTCGATCCGCTGCCCGTCGACCGAGGTGACGGCCTGGTCGCGGGCGAAGCCGAGGGCGCGCTTGACGACGGTGTCGGGATCGGAGACGACGGCGCCGGGCTCACCGCGCGGAACCAGGGTGCCCGCGGCGGTGTACGCGCGGTCGGCGAAGGCCTCGACGATCACCGGCAGCCCGGCCGCCCGCGCCGCCTCGTGCAGCCGGGAGCCGGGCAGGCCCAGCACCGGCAGCGGCCCGCCCGCCGCCAGCCGTACCCCCTCGGCCACGGCGGCGGCCTGCGCCGCGTCGTGCACACAGCGGTTGTAGAGCGCGCCGTGCGGTTTGACGTAGGCCACCCGCGCCCCGGCCGCCCGGGCGAAGATCTCCAACGCGCCGATCTGATAAGCGATCTCGTCGGCCAGCTCGCGCGGCGGTACGTCCATGGCGCGTCGCCCGAAGCCCGCGAGGTCGCGGTAGGAGACCTGCGCCCCGATGCGGACGCCGCGCTCGGCGGCCAGCGCGCAGACCCGGCGCATGGTCGAGGGGTCGCCCGCGTGGAAGCCGCAGGCGACGTTGGCGCTGGTGACGATGGACAGCAGGGCGTCGTCGTCGGTGAGCTGCCAGCGGCCGAAGCCCTCGCCGAGGTCGGCGTTGAGGTCGATCGTCGGGTTCGCCATGACATCACAAGCTAGCGATCGTTGAACGATCCGACAAGAAGTTGTTGTCGCCTTCCTGATTCTGGGCTTCACTTCTCGCCATAGCGGGACGAACGAAAACCAGCGAACCGAGCAAACCGACCAAAGGGGAGATGGCGTGGCAAACGGTGTGGAGCGGCGGCTCGCCGAGGCGTCCGGCGTGTCCGAGGTGGCCGGAGTCGCCGGACTGGAGGCCGACCGGGCGCTGCTGGGGCGTACCAGCACCGCCGAGCGCGTCGCGGACGTCCTGCGCGACCGCATCGCGGAGGGGTTCTTCCCGCCCGGCACCCGGCTGTCCGAGGACAGCGTCAAGGGGGCGCTGGGCGTCTCCCGCAACACCCTCAGGGAGGCGTTCCGGCTGCTCACCCATGAGCGGCTGCTGGTGCACGAGCTGAACCGGGGGGTCTTCGTCCGCATCGTCACCGTCGACGACCTCCATGACATCTACCGGGTGCGCGGGATGGTCGAATGCGCCGCCGTACGCGGCCTGGGCGAACCGCCCTACCCCCTGTCCGCGGTCGAGGCGGCCGTCACGGCGGGGGAGCGCGCCGCGCAGGACCGGGCCTGGCAGGACCTGTCCACCGCCAACATCCGCTTCCACCAGGCGATCGTGGCGCTCGCGGGCAGCCCGCGAGCCGACGAGCTGATGCGCGCGGTGCTGGCCGAACTGCGGCTGGTCTTCCATGTGATGGACGACCCGCGCCGCTTCTACGCCCCCTACCTGGTCCGCAACCGGCAGATCCTGGAGGTGCTGCAGGCCGGGGACGCGGCGGAGGCCGAGCGGTTGCTCGCCTCGTACCTGGACGACTCCCAGGCGCAGTTGTCCGGCGCGTACGCGCAGCAGGTTTCCCGGCGGGAGCAGATTTCCCACCCGTAAACGATCCGGCGCACCACTAACAAGTCGGCGTCAACCTCTTGTCGGATCGTTCAACAAAGTTCTAGCCTCCGGTGCAATCTCCTCACGCCCCTGTGAGGTCCTGTGCACGGAAAGGCGGGACGCATGATTGTTCTCCTGGGCGTCCTCGTGGTGATCCTCGGATTCGCCACACGACGCAATCCGTTGCTGGTGGTCGGGGTCGCCGGGATCGCCACCGGATTTCTGGGCAAGCTCTCGCCCCAGGAGATCCTGGCCGCGTTCGGCGACGGCTTCGCCTCCAGCCGCTCGGTGACGATCTTCGTCATCACCCTTCCGGTCATCGGCCTCCTGGAGCGCAACGGCCTCCAGGAGCAGGCCCGGACCCTCATCGGACGGCTCGGCAAGCTCACCACCGGCCGCTTCCTCGCCCTCTATCTGCTGCTGCGCCAGCTGACCGCGGCGGTCGGTCTCAACAGCATCGGCGGCCCCGCGCAGACCGTGCGCCCGATGGTCGCGCCGATGGCCGAGGGAGCCGCGGAGCGGCGTTATGGCGCGCTGCCCGAGCGGATGCGCGAGCGCGTCCGCTCGTACTCCGCCAGCGCCGACACCGTCGGGCTGTTCTTCGGCGAGGACTGCTTCCTCGCGATCGGTTCGATCCTGCTCATCACCGGCTTCGTCAACACCACGTACCACACCCATCTGGAGCCCCTGCAGCTCGCCTTGTGGGCCATCCCCACCGCCGTCTGCGCCTTCCTCATCCACGGCGCCCGGCTGCTGCGGCTGGACCGCACGCTGGAGAGCGACTTCGCCGCCGCGGGCGGCCCGTCCACTGCCGAGGGCAGCCGCACCGCGGAGGAGGCCAAGTGATCAAGGCAGAGTGGTTCTACTGGCTCGTCGGCGCCGTCTTCCTGGCCATGGCCGCGCAGATGGCCGTCGACCGCAGCAACCCCAAGCGGTACGGCTCGGCCGCCTTCTGGGGCCTGCTGGGCGCCTGCTTCCTCTACAGCACCTGGGTGGTCGAGAAGAGGGCCCCGGCCGAACCGCTGGGCGTCGCCGTCCTCGCCATGGTCTGCCTGGGCGGGTTCGGGTTCACCGGCCGCGGCGTCCCGCGCACCACCACCGCCGAGGAACGCACCGCGACCGCCGCCCGGCTCGGCAGCAGGCTGTTCATCCCCGCGCTCACCATCCCGCTGATCGCGGTCCTCTGCGCCTCGGTCGTCAAGGACTGGCGTATCGGCGGCGAACCGGTCCTGGAGACCGGCAGCGAGACGATCCTCGGCCTCGGCTTCGGCGCGATCGCCGGACTGGTGGTCGGCATGATCGTGGTCCGCGAGCGCAGGCCCTCGGTCCCGCTGCACTCCGGCCGCGGTCTGCTGGAGTCCATGGGCTGGGCGCTGCTGCTGCCCCAGCTGCTCGCCGTCCTCGGCTCGATCTTCCAGGTGGCCGGGGTCGGCACCCAGGTTGGCAAGATCACCGAAGCGCTGCTCCCGGACGGCCAGAAGTACATCGCCGTGGCCGTGTACTGCGTCGGCATGGCGCTGTTCACCGTCGTCATGGGCAACGCCTTCGCCGCGTTCCCGGTGATGACCGCCGCCATCGGCTGGCCCGTGCTCATCCAGCAGATGCACGGCGACCCGCCCGTCGTCCTGGCCGTCGGCATGCTCGCGGGCTTCTGTGGAACGCTCGTGACCCCCATGGCCGCCAACTTCAACCTGGTCCCGGCGGCGCTGCTCGAACTCAAGGATCAGTACGGCCCCATCAAGGCGCAGATCCCCACCGCGGGCGCGCTGCTCGTCTGCAACGTCGCCATCATCTCGCTCTTCGCCTTCTGAGGAGGCCACCGCGTGACCCGCGTACTGCTCACCGGCTTCGACCCCTTCGGCGGGTCGGCCGTCAACCCCTCATGGCAGGCCGTCTCCCTGGCCGCCGCCGACCCGCCGCCCGGTCTGACCGTGACCACCGCCCGGCTCAGCTGCGCCTTCGGCACCGCTCTGGACGAGCTGCGGGCGGCGGTGGACCGGGACGATCCGGAGGTGGTGGTGTGCGTGGGGGAGGCGGGCGGCCGCCCCGGCATCACCGTCGAACGGGTCGCCATCAACGTCGACGACGCCCGCATACCCGACAACGCGGGACGCCAGCCTGTCGACGGCCCGGTCGTCGAGGGCGGCCCCGCCGCGTACTTCTCGACCCTGCCCGTCAAGCGGTGCGTCGCCGCCGTACGCACCGCCGGAATCCCCGCCTCCGTATCGCAGACCGCCGGGACGTTCGTCTGCAACCACGTCTTCTACGGCCTCGCCCACCTGATCGCCACCGAGCGGCCCGCCCTGCGCGGCGGCTTCGTCCATGTCCCGTATCTGCCCGAGCAGGTCGTGGACCGGGCCGAACCGTCCCTGCCCGCCGCCACGGTCGCCGAGGCGCTGCGTGCGATCGCCATCGCGGCGGCGAGCACCGAGGCGGATGTGCGCAGCGCCGAAGGCGCGATTCATTGAGCGCGCGGCTGGGCCCGTACGCGGAGCGGTTCGCCGCCCTCGCCGTCGCCAACGTCACCCGGGAATATCCGTACGCTCCCCAGCGGCTGCTGCGCGGGCCCGAGGACCTGGTGCCGCCCCGCACCTACCATCCGGCCTTCTACGGCTCCTACGACTGGCACTCCTCGGTGCATATGCACTGGCTGCTGGTCCGGCTGCTGCGCCGCTGCCCCGACCGCGTCCCCACCGATACGGTCATCGGCGTCCTGGACGGCCATCTCACGGCCGCCCATCTCACCGCCGAGGCCGACCATCTGCTGGCCCACCCCTCCTTCGAACGCCCCTACGGCTGGGCCTGGCTGCTGGCCCTGACGGCCGAATGCCGTGCGCTCGACGGGGACGTGAAAAGCGGGGACGTGAAAAGCGGGGCCTTGAAGGACGCGGGGGAGCGCTGGGCGGACGCGCTCGCACCGGCCGCCGACGCCGTGGCGGAACTCCTGCGCTGCTGGCTGGGGAAGGCCGCCTATCCGGTACGGCACGGGGTCCACACCAACAGCGCGTTCGCCCTCGGTCTCGTGCTGGACAGCGCGTCGGCCGCCGGGCTCGCCGCGCTCACCGGCCCGGTCGAACGGTCCCTTATGGGCTGGTTCGCCCATGATCGTGACGCCCCCGTCCACTGGGAGCCCTCCGGGCAGGACTTCCTCTCCCCGGCGCTCACCGAGGCCGAGGCGGTCTGCCGGGTGCTGCCGCGCGAGGAGTTCGCGACCTGGCTGGAACGTTTCCTGCCCGGCCTCGCGGATTTCGCGGGCCGCGCGGGTCTTGCGGGCCGCGCCCCCGCAACCCTGCTCACCCCGCCCGTCGTCACCGACCCCGCCGATCCGCAGATCGGCCATCTCCTCGGGCTCTCCCTCAGCCGGGCCGCCGCGCTGCGCCGCCTCTCCGCCGCCCTCCCGGACGGCGATCCCCGTATCCCCGTATTGGCGGCCTCGGCCCGCGACCATCTGGCCGCCGGACTCCCGCACGCTGTCACCGGGGACTTCACCCGCGACCACTGGATCGCCACCTTCGCCGCCCTCGCCCTCGACGGCCCGCCGGGCGGTCCGGGGGCGGTCCGGGGAACGTGAGCGAAGCCGTAGACTGACCGGTCGGTGAGTCACCGGAGAAGCACCGGTGTACAGGAGTGACGCGCTCCGACATAGCGGGATCTCCCGCGCCGTTTCGTGCGTTGTCGGTGCGACCGCCTAATCTGTGCGACGTGACATCTCCACCCCCCGGGGTCGCCACCGCGCCCCAGCTCAACGGCCATGACGGGGCAGCCCGCCCGGCGCCCGGCCCGGCCGCCGACGAGGGCCTGGCCCGGCGGCTGCGCGCGCTCGCGTGCACCGCGCCGCTCCATGACCTGGACACCCGCAAGGCCAACCTCGCGGGCGAGTACGGGGTGTACGCGATGGCCGAGGTCGCCCTCTCCGCCATCGACCTGGTCACGCTCAACATGGACTTCGACACCGGCGCCGACCACGAACAGATAGTGTCCAGGCTGCTGCCCCGCGTCGCCGCCCAGGCCCCGGGGCGACCCGCCGCCGAGCACGAGCGCGTCGCCCGCTGGGTGCTGGAGAACCTGATCAACGTCGGCAGCGTGGACCGCGGCTTCCGCGCCGTATACGGCACTTTCGGCGCCGACGGCGCGTATGTCCGGCGCGACTACGACTTCAAGCTGATCGAGGAGGTGCCGGGGCCCGGCGGCGGCGTCTATCTGCGCACCACCGACGAAGCGGTCAACGTCCTGGTCGGCGCCCTCGACACGGACGTCACCAGCGCCCAGATCGCCGCCGAGGTCAAGCTGGAGGTCCTCATCAGCCGCGGCCGCCTCGCCGACGCCCAACTCGCCGCCGAGCAGGCCCGCTACCGCACCGTCCAGTACTCGGAGACGCTGCGCCGCACGCTGGACGCGACCCGGCGCAACGTCCGCGCGGTCGACTGGCTGAGCGCCGTCCCCGAGATGATCGCCGAGGCGCTGGACCACGTCGCCGACCGCTACCGCCACGAGAACGCGATCCTCACCAACATCCGCAAGGCGCGCGACGAGGCCGAGGGCGCCGAGCACAAGCGGCGCGCCGCCGAGCTGGTCGACATCGTCAAGGACTGCATCCGGCGCCACACCCAGCTCCAGTCCCGGCTGCTGGAGGCCGGGCCGCTGTTCCGCGCCGAACAGGACCGCCAGGCGTTCGCCCCGCCCGCCGCGCGCGCCGGACTCGACCTGTACGGACAGCTCCTGGCCCCGCTCCTGCCGCTGCCCGTCGAACAGGCGGCCCGCGCCACCGACGCGTTCTTCGCCCGCGGCACCGGAATGCGGACGCCCACCTCCGTGCGCGTCGGCGACCTGGTCGAGATGCTCCTCACCCCGCCCGTCGAGCGCGAGCACCTCGGCGCGGAGATGCCCGAGCCGGACCTCATCGCGACCCCCGACGACAGCCGCTTCAGCGAGGAGCAGCTCGCGGTCGCCATGGAACTGCTCGACCTCCCCGCCGACGCCCCGCGCCGCCTCTCCGGCCTCCTCGCCGACGCCCGCCGCCGCGACCCCGACCTGCCCTACCTGATCGCCCTGCTGGCCGTCCATGCCGCCAGCCCCCCGGTCGGCACCGCCTACCGCCAGGGCGAACAGCGGCTGCTGTTCGCCGTGGACGACGGCACCGAGCTGGAGGACCACGAGTTCGGCGGCGCCGACCTCATAGTGGGCACCGCCCTCCTGGACGCCGCGGGCATGGCAGCGGACCGGACGGAGGTGGCCTAGATGCCCCACCACTCCAAGAGCACCGCGCCGCCACACGCCCGCCAACG
The DNA here is from genome assembly GCF_040629205.1 of Streptomyces sp. NPDC005962. Lineage (NCBI taxonomy): Bacteria > Bacillati > Actinomycetota > Actinomycetes > Kitasatosporales > Streptomycetaceae > Streptomyces > Streptomyces sp. NPDC005962. Next base: position 154,055 of record NZ_JBEXVE010000015.1, read on the forward strand.
GCTCCCCGCCGGTCCGTGCCCCTGCCACACGGCGGCTCCGCCCCGCGCCGGGTCCGCCGCTGCCGCCGCGCGCCCGGCGGCCGGTCGGTCGGCTGCCCGTGGGGACCGCGTACCGGTGCGGCCGGTGTGGTGCGCCCGCAGGCTGGGGGCGCGCCCGGCGGCCGCCGCTACGCTGACCGGCCGCGTTGCCGCGTGCCCGGTGCCGTCGGAGATCGGCCCCGGCCGCCCCGGGGCCGAGGGCGCTGCCCTGCCGGTCGGCCGGAGCGCCGCACCGGCGGTGGCCCCTTGGCGGGCCGGGTCGCTCGCCGCAGATCGTGAGAACGCCCCGTGCAAGGAGCTTCACCCGTGACCGAGTACGACGCCGCCGACGACGCGGTACAGACCGAGCCGACCGCCGCGCCCAGCGGACCGGCGAGCGGGGTCACGCCCGCCGACGCCGCCGACGCGGCGCGGCTGGTCTCCTTCGGGCTGCAGCCCAAGCTGCTGCCCGCCCGGGACGTCGAGTACGCCGAGATGCTGCGCCGCTACCGCGACGAACCGGCGTTCGCCCGTCTCACCGATGCTGTCGCCACCGGGCTCGGCCTGATCGTGCTGGAGGTGTCCACCCGCGCCGGGATGGCCGTGACCGCCGACGAGGAATCGGTCTTCGCCGTCCGCATGGGCGACTACGCCCGCCGCGCCGCCAGCGACTCCGCCGACCGCTTCCTGCACGGCCTCGCCCACCTCGCGGTCGCCGCCATGGCCTTCCCGCGCCCCGAGGACCTGGCCGACGACGGGTACATCGGCCGGGTCACCGTCAACGGCGTCGACGCCTTCGTACGGCAGGCCTGCGCCCGCCTGGAGGAGCGGGCCGAGGAGCAGGGGGAGAACACCGACCCGGCCACCGAGGCGCCCGGCCTGGAGGCCGCCTGGCGGGTATACGCGCGGCGCAGCGCCACCGGCGCGACCAAGGACGCGCGGCGGCTGGCCGGTTCGACGACCGGCATCATCGGCAAGGCCGTCGCCTTCCTCGTCGACTCCGGTTTCCTCCAGCGCACCGGGGACGAGTCCGGCGGCACGTACCGCACCACCGCCCGCTACCAGTTGCAGGTGCGCGACATGGCGTCCGGCGCCGCCATGTCCGAGCTGCTGGCCCTCGGCGTCGTTCCGGTCGGCGACGGCAGCGCGACGCTGCTGCCGCCGGACGAGGGCGACGACCTCGACCTCGTCGCCGACGCCGGTCTGCCCTTCCACTCCTGAGCCTTCCACTCCCGCCTTCGCTCCCGAACCCTTCAACGAGAGTCCGCCGCCATGTACGAGCTGTCCCGGGTCCGCCTCTACTCCATCGGGCCGGCCGGTGCGCGCTACGCCGACACCGTGCTGGACCTGCGCGGAGTCGGCCAGCCGGTGCCCAGCCCCGCGCCGACCCAGGCGGAGTTCTTCGAGGACGAGCCGGTCGGCCCGCCGCGCCGCCCGGCCCCCGCCGGGGTGCTCTTCCTGGAGAACGGCGGCGGCAAGTCCGTCCTCCTCAAGCTGATCTTCTCGGTCATGCTGCCCGGCCACCGCAACACCCTCGGCGGCGCCAGCTCCGGCGTGCTGCGCAAGTTCCTCCTCGCCGACGACTGCGGGCACGTCGCCCTGGAGTGGCAGCACACGGTCACCGGCGAGTCGGTCGTCGTCGGCAAGGTCAGCGAATGGCGCGGCCGCCAGGTCTCCAACGACCCGCGGAAGTTCGCCGAGGCGTGGTACTCCTTCCGCCCCGGCCCCGGGCTCAGCCTCGACTCGCTGCCGGTCGCCGAGGCCGCCTCGGTGCGCCCCGCCGTGGACGGCGCGTCCACCGCGCGCGGCCGGCGCCGCACCATGAAGGGGTTCCGGGACGCCCTCACCGAGGCGGGCAAGGCGTACCCGCACCTGGACGTCGCCTGGGTGGAGATCCACGAGCGCTGGAACGAGCACCTCGGCGAACTCGGCCTCGACCCCGAACTCTTCCGCTACCAGCGCGAGATGAACGCCGACGAGGGCGAGGCGGCCGGGCTCTTCGCCGTCAAGAACGACTCCGACTTCACCGACCTGCTGCTGCGCGCCGTCACCGACACCCGCGACACGGACGGGCTCGCCGACCTCGTCCACGGCTTCGCGCACAAGCTCGGCCGCCGCGCCGAACTCATCGCCGAGCGCGACTTCACGGCCGGATCGCTGGACCTCCTCCAGCGCATCGCCGACGCCGCCGAGCGCCGCGAGCAGGCGCGCGGGGTGCACGCGGGCGCCGAGCGCCGCACCCGTACGCTCGCCCGGCGGCTCTCCGCGCGCGGCACCGAGGAGCGGGGCCGCGCCGCCGAACTCGCCCAGCAAGTCGCCGCCGCCGCGCACGCCGTCACCGAGGCGGAGACCGCACGTGGGCGCAGCGACCTGGTCGCCGCCGAACTCGCCTACCGCCACGCCTCGCTGGCCCTCGCCGCCGCCGAGAAGGGCGCCGCCGCCCAGCGCCGCGAACTCAACGACGCCCGCACCCTGCACTCCGCCTGGCAGGCCGCCGAGACCGTGCTCCGCCACCGCGCCGCCGCCGACCGCTCCGCGCGCGTGGCCGTCGCCATCCGCGAGGCCGAGCGGGACGCCGCCCCCGCGCTCGCCGCCCGCGCCACGGCCGCCGCCGACCTCGTACGCGCCCTCCACTCGGCGGCGGAGGACGGCGAACGGCACGCGGGCGAGGAGGAGGAGCGCTCCGCCGCCCTCCAGGAGACCGGCGAGGCCGCCCACCGCGACGCCACCTCCGCCGCCACCTCCGCCCAGCGCGCCCGCAGCGACGCCGAGCACCTGCGGCAGCGGCTCGCCGAGGTCGAGCAGGAGACCGCCGAGGCCGTGCGCGCCGGATGGCTCGACGACTCCGCCCCCGACGCCGACCCGGCCCGGGCCGCGCTCGCCGCCAGCGACGCCGAGAAGACGACCGCCGCGGCCTGGGAGGCCGCCCGCGAGACGGCAGGCCGCACCACCGACCACGCGAAGGCGGCCGCCGCCGAACAGGCCCGCACCGAACTGGCCGCCGCCCGGGCGGCCGACGCGGCGCGGGCCACGGAGTCGGCGTATGACGCGGAGCGGCGCGCCGCCGAGGCGCTCGGCGCCGAGCCGCGCCTCATCGAGCTGCTGGGCCTTCCCCAGCCCGCCGCCGCCATCCCCGCCGCCCGCCGCCCCGCCCGCCCCTCGGCGGCCGAGTCGCCCCGCACGGGCTGGATCACGGTCCGGGTGGACGACGACCCGGACGCGGACGACATGCTGGGCCTGTCCCAGCTCCCCGCCGCCTTCCGCGCGGACCCCGCGACCCGCGCCCAGGACGAATGCGCCCTGGACCCCACCTGCGCGACCCGCCCCGAAGCCGACCACGCGTACGCCCCCGACGCCCCCCACGACGCGAGGGGCTCCCGCGGGGCCGCGGACGACGACGAGTGGTCGCAGGAAGAAGAGGAACGCGACGCCGAGCGGTCACCCGCCCCAGAGGAACACCCGGACCCGCCCGGCCACACCCACGCGGCAGACTCCCGCCCCCCGGGCCGGGTAACGGTCCGCATCGAGGACCTGGACAACGCCGTCCCGGCGAACGGCACCGGGCGCCCGGGCTCGCCCGCAGCGGGCGAGCCCGCCGCCTCCGGCACCGGCGCCCGCAGCGGCGCTGCGTCAGAGGGCGGAGACGGCGCGCCCGCCTCCGGGCCCGGTTCGGCGAGCCAGGGTGCGGTCCGTGTGGGGGAGGAACGGTCGCAGGACGACGCCGCGAACGGCGCAGTGCTGTGGTCGGCCGAGGAGGAGCGCTCGGGCTCGCCCGCAGCGGGCGAGGGCGCCGCCTCCGGCACGCGCGCCCGCGGCGGCAGCACGCGGGCCACCGGCGCCGCAGCTGCTGCGGGCGGCGGCGCTGCCTCGGAGGGCGGTGACGGCGCGCCCGCCGCCGGGCCCGGTTCGGCGAGCCGGACTGCGGCCGAAGGCGGTGCCCCCGGCAGCGGTGCCCTGCGGGCCGCTTCCGGGGGTGCCGGTGTGCGCACCGGCCGCGGGCGGGGCGCCGGTGACGTGGGCGGCGCCCGGGGCACGCGTGCCGTGGCCGCCGGGCGCGTGTGCGCGGCTGATTCGCCGCCGCCCGGGCAGGTGTCGGCCCGGGTCGGTGACGACAGTGAAGGCGAGGGCGTCGACGCGGCCTCCGCCGGTGCGGACTGCGGAGAGCAGGCGCCGGAAGCCGGTCAACCGCACCCAGCGGAAAGTGCGTCGGACGACGAGCGGGACTGCTGGGCGCCCGAGGTCGGCGACGACGGCGATCCGGCGGGCGGTTCCCGCACGGGCGACGGCACCGCGCAGCGCCCGCGGCCCCTCGCCGACGGGCCGCTGACCGCCGAGGAACTGGACCGGAACGCCGACGCGTTGCGGGAGCTGCTGGAGGAGAGCGTCGCCTCCGCCGAGCGGCAGCTGTTCGACCTGCGGACCGCCGCCGCCGACGATTCGCGCATCCTCGCGGCGCTCGGCGACGGCGGGCTGCTGCCGCCCAGCTCCGACGTGCTGGCCGCCGTCGAGTACCTGGGCGAGCACGGCATCCCCGCCCTGCCCGGCTGGCGTTACCTGGCCCAGGCCGTCGACCCCGTCGACCACGCGGCCGTGCTCGCGGCCCGCCCCGAGCTGGTGGACGGCGTCGTCATCACCGACCCCGGCACCCACGCCCGTGCCCGCGAGGTGCTGGCGCAGGCGTCGCTGCTGCCGCGTTCGGCCGTCGCGGTCGGGACGGCCGCCGCGCTGCTCGCGCCGACGCCCGCGCCCGGGGCGGGCGAGGAGAGCGGGGTGTTCCTCGTACCGCCGAACCCGGCGATGCACGACGAGCGCGCCGCGGACGACGAGCGGCGCGGGCTGCGGGACCGGGCCACCGCACGGGACGAGGAGATCCGGACGCTGGCCGCAAGGCTGGCCGGGGACCGGGCGCTGGCGGCCCGGCTGTCGTCGTGGCGCGGCGGCTGCCCGGCCGGGCGGCTCGCCGAGCTGGCGGCCGCGGCCGAGGGCGCCGCGGAGGCGGCCGAGACGGCGCAGTGGGAGCTGACCGAGGCGCGTACGGCCCGGGCCGAGGCGGACGAGGCGGCCACCGAGGCGGCCCGGGTGCGGGACGAGCGGCAGGAGGCCGCGCAGCGGGCCCGCCGGGCGGCGGACGCGCTCGCGGGGCTCGCGTACCGGCTGCGCGAGCGCGCCACCTGGCAGACCCGGCTGCGCGAACTCGCCGACGAGGCGGCCGAGGCCGAGGAGCAGGCCGCCGTCTGCGTGGACCGGGCGCGCGCCGCCGACGAGGACCGGCGCGCGGCCCAGCGCACGGCCGACGACGCGCACCGCACCGCGCGCGCCCTGCGCGCCGAGCGGGCGGAGATCGCGGGGGCGCCCGACGACCTGGGCGACAACACGGAGCCGCCCACCGCGTCGCTGCCCGCGCTCCGCGAGGCGTACCGCGCGGCCTCCCAGGTGTACGAGAAGGTCGGCGTCGGCGCCGATCTGCGGGCCGAACAGGCCCGCGCGGAGAGCGACGAGAGCGCGGCGCTCGCCACGCTCGACCGGCTCACCAACAAGGTCCGCACCCGCGCCGCCCAGCTCCTGGAGGGCACCGACGGCGCCGACGGCCCGTCCCGGCAGGCCGCCGCGGCCCGCGCCGAATCGCTCGTCCAGATGCTGGAGACCCGCGCGTCGGCGGCGAGCGAACAGCTCGGCCGACTGCGCGGCGAGGCCGAGCGGCTGGCCCCGGCCGACGGAGACGACACCCACACCGCACTGCCGGAGGAAATGGTTCCGGCCGATGCGGAGCGGGCGAAGGAGCTGCTGCGCACGGCCAACGGCGAACTGGCCGCCCGCACGGACGCGCTGGACACCGCCCGCACCGCCCACGCCGACCTGCTGCGATCCCACCGCTCCGCCGAGGACGCGGCGGGCGGCTTCGACGAGACCGCCGCCCTGCTGCGGGACCTGCTCCGCGAGGGCCCCGGCGCCGAGGACGACGGCGAACGCCCCGACGCGTACGCGGGCGGCCTCGACGAGGCCCGGCAGGCGGCCACCGAGGCCCGCCGCTCGCTGCGCGGCTGCGCGGCCGATCTGTCGGGCGCCGAGTCGTCGGTCCGGGAAGCGAGCGACGTCCTCGTACGGCACGCCAACTCCACCCGCTACGAGCAGGTCCGCACCCCCGCCCGCCAGCAGATCCGCGAACTGCCCGCGGCCGCGCTGCCCGAGCACGCCGCCGCCTGGGCGGACGCGTTCGCGCCCCGGCTGCGGGTGCTCACCGACGAACTGGAGCAGCTGGAGCGCAACCGCGGCTCCATCGTGGACCGGCTGCGCGGCCTGGTCGAATCGTGCCTGGCCACGCTCCGTTCGGCGCAGCGGCTCTCCCGGCTCCCGGAGGGGCTGGGCGAATGGTCGGGGCAGGAGTTCCTGCGGATCAGGTTCGACGACCCGGACCAGGCGACGCTGACGGAGCGGCTGGGCGAGGTCATCGACGAGGCGACCCACTCGGCGGTGAAGAAGAACTCCGACCTGCGGCGGGACGGCATGTCCCTGCTGCTGCGCGGCGTTCAGGCGGCGCTCCAGCCGCGCGGGGTGGCCGTGGAGATCCTGAAGCCGGACGCGGTGCTGCGCGCGGAGCGGGTGCCGGTGGGTCAGATGGGCGACGTCTTCTCCGGCGGCCAGCTGCTGACCGCGGCCATCGCCCTGTACTGCACGATGGCCGCGCTGCGCAGCAACGACCGGGGCCGCGACAAGCACCGCCACGCGGGCACGCTCTTCCTCGACAACCCGATCGGCCGCGCCAACGCGACGTATCTGCTGGAGCTCCAGCGGGCGGTCGCGGACGCGCTGGGCGTCCAGCTGCTCTATACGACGGGGCTGTTCGACACGACGGCGCTGGCCGAATTCCCGCTGGTGATCCGGCTGCGGAACGACGCGGACCTGCGGGCCGGGCTCAAGTACATCAGCGTCGAGGAGCATCTGCGGCCCGGCCTTCCGGCCCAGGACCCGGGCGAGGAGCAGGTGCACGGCCAGATCACGGCGACGCGGATGTACAAGCGCCCGGAGGGAGACACGGGCGCGTCCGCCGGGGCACCGGCGGACGGCACATGACCACGAAGGGCTGCTCCGCGAGGGGCTGCTCCGCGCTGGGCTGAGACCCGAGGGGCTACGACGCGGCGCGCTACTGGTTCGTCACCGTCAAGGTGGTCGTCCCGGTGGACGCCGCATAGCCGACGCTGCCGTTGTAGTTGGCGGTGACGGTGTAGGTGCCCTTGGGCAGGGGGTTGAACGTCCCGCTGGCCGTGCCGTTCACCAGCGTCACGGTCTGCGTGGTGCGCCCCGGGATGGACAGGGTGACGGTGCCGGTGGGCGTGCCCGTGCCGGGGGACACGGCGGACACGGTCGCGGTGACCGTCACCGGATCATTCACCCTCGCCGGGTTCGGGGAGGCGACCACGGCGGTGGCCGTGGTCGCCTTGTTCACGGTCTGGGTGGTGGAGTCGCTGGAGGTCGCGAAGCTGTCGTTGCCCTTGTACGTGGCCGTGACCGTGAACGGGCTGCCGGTGGTCGTCGTGTAGGTGTGGGTGACGAAGGCGAAGCCCAGGGCGAGGGCCACGGTGGCGGTGCTGGTGCCGTCGCCGAAGGAGAAGGTGACCGTACCGCTCGGCGTGCCGGACACGGACGAGACGACGGCCCTGATGGTCACCGACTGGCCGACCACCGAGGTGCCGGTGATCGACGTCACCGTCGTGGTGGTCGCGGCCTTGGCACTGACGGTCTGGGTGTCGGTGCCGCTGGAGGTGGCGTAGTTGGTGTCGCCGTTGTACGTGGCCGTGATGGCGAACGGACTGCCGGTCCGGCTGGAGTAGGTGTGGGTGACGGTGGCGACGCCGCCGGACAGGGGCGCGGTGGTGGCCGTCGTACCGTCGCCGAAGACGAAGGTCACGGTGCCGGTCGGGGTCCCCGCCCCCGGGGCGACGGCCGCCACCGTCGCCGTGAGGGTCACCGACTGCCCGGCCGCCGAGGGGTCGGGGGAGGAGACCACGGCGGTGGTGGTGGCGGCCTTGTTGACGGCCTGGGCGTCGGTGCCGCTGGACGTGGTGAAGTTCGTGTCGCCGTTGTAGGTGGCCGTCACGGTGTACGGGCTGCCGGTCACGGCGGTGTAGACGTGGCTGACGCTGGCGATGCCGTTCGAGAGCGTCGCGGTGGCGGCGGTCGTGCCGTCGCCGAAGGCGAAGGTCACGGTGCCGGTCGCGATGCCCGTCCCCGGCCCCACCGGGGTGACCGTGGCGGTGAGCGTGACCGCCTGGCCGACCGCCGTGGGGTCGGGGGAGGAGGTGACCGAAGTGGTGGTGGCGGCCTTGTTGACGGTCTGGGTGTCGGTGCCGCTCGACGCCGTGAAGTTGGCGTCCCCGTTGTAGGTGGCGGTGATGGCGAACGGACTGCCCGACGTCCCGCTGAACACATGGCTGACGGTGGCGACGCCGCCGGACAGCGTGCCGGAGGCGGACCCCGTGCCGTCGCCGAAGGTGAAGGTGACGGTGCCCGTCGGCGTTCCGGCCCCCGGCGCCGTCGCCGCGACGGTGGCGGTGAAGGTCACCGCCTGGCCCGCGGCCGAGGGGTCGGGGGAGGACATCACGGTGGTGGTGGTGGCGGCCTTGCCGACGGTCTGGGTGTCGGTGCCGCTGGAGGCCGTGTAGTTGGTGTCGCCGTTGTAGGTGGCGGTGATGGGGTACGGGGTGCCGGAGGTGGCGGCGTAGGCGTGGCCGATCGTCGCGACGCCGCCGGACAGGGGAGCGGTCGCGGAAGGCGTGCCGTCGCCGAAGGTGAAGGTGACGGTGCCCGTCGGCAGTCCGGCGCCCGGCGCGACCGAGGCCACCGTGACGGTGATGGTGGTGGACTGGCCGACCACCGTGGGGTCGGGGGAGGAGACCACGGCGGTGGTGGTGGCGGCCTTGTTGACGGTTTGGGTGTCGGTGCCGCTGGACGTCGTGTAGTTGGTGTCGCCGTTGTAGGTGGCCGTGATGGCGAACGGGCTGCCCGTGGCGCCGCTGTAGGTGTGGGTGACCGCCGCCAGCCCATTGCTGACGGGAGCGGTCGCGGAAGGCGTGCCGTCGCCGAAGGTGAAGGTGACGGTCCCGGTCGGGGTCCCGGCGCCCGGCGCGACCGAGGCCACCGTGGCGGTGATGGTGGTGGACTGGCCGACCACCGAGGGGTCGGGGGAGGAGACCACGGCGGTGGTGGTGGCGGCCTTGTTGACGGTCTGGGTGTCGGTGCCGCTCGACGCCGCGAAGCTCGGGTCCGCGTCGTAGTGCGCCGTCACCGGATAGGAGCCGCCCGCGCCCGTATACGTGTGGGTGGCCCGGGCCACACCGCCGGAAACCGGCACCGAGGTGACGGGGCTGCCGTCGCCGAAGTCGAAGGTGACGGTACCCGTGGGCACCCCGGCGCCCGGCGCGACCGGGGCCACGGTGGCCGTAAAGGTCACCGGCTGGCCCACCACCGACGGGTCCGGGGCGGAGACCACCGTCGTGGTGGTCGACGCCGGGTTGACGGTCTGGGTGTCCGTGCCCGTGGAGGAGCTGAAGTTGGAGTCCCCGCTGTAGTCGGCGGTGACGGTGTAAGGGCTGCCCGCCGCGCTCGCGTACGGGTGGGTGGCGGTCGCCACGCCACCGGAGAGCGGTGCGGTGAGCGGCGCCGTACCGTCGCCGAAGCGGAACATGACGGTGCCGGTGGGCACTCCGGCGCCGGGCGGGGTCGGTGCGACGGTGGCGGTGAACGTCACCGCCTGGCCGGTCACCGAGGGATCGGGCGAGGAGACGACCGTGGTCGTGGTGGTGGCCGCACCGGCCGACACCGTGTGGGTGTCGGTGGCGGTGGCGGGGTCGAAGTCGGCGTCCCCGCTGTAGGCGGCCGTGACCGCGTAGGGGCTGCCCGCGGAGTCCGCGTAGGCGTGGGCGACGGTCGCCACCCCGCCGGAGACCGGCGCCGTGACGATGGGGCTGCCGTCGCCGAAGCCGAAGGTCACGGTCCCGGTGGGAGAGCCCGCGCCCGGGGCCCCGGCCAGCACCCGGGCGGTGAAGGTGACCTGCTGCCCGGCCACCGACGGGTCCGGGGAGGACACCACGGTCATGGTGGTCGGGGCCGGGCCGACGGTCTGGGTGTCGGTGCCGCTGGAGGCGGTGAAGTCCGGGTCCCCGCTGTAGGCGGCGGTGATGGTGTAGGGGCTGCCGGAAGTGCCCGCCCCGGTATGGACGACGGTGGCCACACCCGCCACGACCGGGGCGGTGGCGGCGGTCGTGCCGTCGCCGAAGTCGATGGTGACGGTGCCGGTGGGGGTTCCGGCGCCGGGCGTAGCCGCCGAGACGGTGGCGGTGACGGTGACCGGCTGGCCCGACACCGAGGGGTCGGGTGTGGTGGTCACGGCGGTGGTGGTCGGGGCCGGGGCGACAGTATGGATGTCCGTCCCCGTGGAGCCGGTGAACCCGGTGTCCCCGCTGTACTCGGCGGTGATGGTGTACGGGCTGCCCGACGCGGTGGCCCAGGTGTGGGTGAGGCCCGCGACACCGCCCGTCAGGGGCGTGGTGACGCCGGGGGTGCCGTCGCCGAAGTCGAAGGTGACGGTGCCGGTGGGGATTCCGGCGCCGGGTGCCGTCGCCGAGACGGTGGCGGTGACGGACACCGGCTGGCCCGACACCGACGGATCGGGCGACGAACTGATCACGGTCGTCGACGAGGCGGGCTGCACGGTGTGGGACGCGGTTCCCACGGAGCCGGTGAAGTCGGCGTCGCCGCCGTAGGACGCGGTGGCCGTCACGGGCCCGCCCGTGGCGCCCGCGTAGGAGTGGGTGGTCGCCGCCGTGCCGTCCGTCACCGGGACCGAGACCGTCGCGGTGCCGTCGCCGAAGTCGAACGTCACCGTCCCCGTCGGCGTCCCGTCCCCCGGGGCGTCCGCCACCACACGGGCGGTGAACGTCACCGGCTGGCCGGTCACCGACGGCTCGGGCAGCGCGCTGAGCGTGGTGGTGGTCACCGCCCTGCCCACGGTCTGCGACTGCGTCCCGGTGGAGCCGCCGAAGTCCTCGTCGCCGTTGTAGGTGGCGGTGACGGTGTACGGGCTTCCCCCGGCGCTCTCCCAGACGTGGGCGGCGGTGGCGGTGCCCGCCGTCACGGAGGTGGTGACGGTGGGGGTGCCGTCGCCGAAGTCGAAGGTGACGGTGCCCATCGGGCTTCCGGCGCCCGGCGCGTTCGGCACGACCGTGGCGGTGACCGTGACCGGCTGGCCCGACACCGAGGGGGCGGGCGAGACGGCCACCGTGGTGGTGGTCGGGGCCTGGACGACGTGGTGGGTGTCCGCCCCGCTGGACGCGGTGAAGTCGGCGTCGCCGCTGTAGTCGGCGGTGAGCGCGAATGGCACTCCCTCGGTGCCGGTCCAGGTGTGGGTGGCCGTCGCCACCCCGGCCGTCAGGGGGACCGTGACCGGCGCCGTACCGTCGCCGAAGTCGATGGTGACGGTTCCGGTGGGCGTTCCGGCGCCCGGTGCCGCGACGGTGGCGGTGACGGTCACCGGCTCGCCCACCACGGAGGGGTCCGGCCCGGTGGCGAGGGCCGTCGTGGACGGCGACTGGCCGACGGTCTGTGTGGTGGTGGCGTTCGAGCCGGTGAAGTCGGTGTCACCGCCGAAGATGGCGGTGACGGTGTACGGGCTGCCGGACGTGCCCGCGTAGGTGTGGACGGCGGTCGCCACACCGCCGACGACGGGCACCGCGGCCGGGTCCGTGCCGTCGCCGAAGTCGAAGGTCAGCGTGCCCGTCGGGGTGCCGCCGCCCGGTGCCTGCGGGGCCACGGTCGCCGTGAACGCGACCGGCTGGCCGGAGACGGAGGGGTTCGGCGAGCCGGTCACGGTGGTGGTCGTCGAGGCCTGGACGACCGTCTGGGATTCGGTGTCCGCCGAGGCGGTGAAGTCGTCGCTGCCGCTGTAGGTGGCGACGATCGCGTACGGACTGCCGACGCTGCTGGTGTAGGTGTGGTTGAGGACGACGGCCCCGCCGGTCAGGGGCACCGTCGAGGGAGCCGTGCCGTCGCCGAAGTCGACGGTCACGGTGCCGGTGGGGGTTCCGGCCCCCGGCGGCACCGCCGTGGCCGTGGCCGTGACGGTCACCGGCTCGCCCACCACCGCGGGGTCCGGCGCGCCGGTCGCCCTCATGGTGGTCGCGGACTGGAGCACGGTGTGGGTGGTCGTGGCGTCGGACGGACTGAAGTCGGCCGTCCCGTTGTACGCGGCCGAGACCGTGTACGGGCTGCCGCTCGTGGAGTTGTACGCGTGTGTGACGGTCGCGAGACCGCCCACGGTGGCGACGGTGACGGTCGGGGTGGTGTCGCCGAAGTCGAAGGTGACCGTGCCGAGAGGGGTGCCCGTCGCCGGGGCGACGGTCGTGACGGTCACCGTCATGGTGGTCACGGACTCGCCGACCGTGGAGGGGTCCGGTGAGGAGAAGACGCTGGTGGCGGTGTCCGCCGGGTTCACGGTCTGGGCGTCGGTGTCGGTGGAACCGCTGAAGCTCCCGTCCCCGTTGTAGGTGGCGGTGACGGTGTACGGGCTGCCCGCGGTGTGGGCGTAGGTGTGGACGGCGGTCGCGACCCCGCCGTCGAGGGGCGCCAGGATCGGGCCGGTGCCGTCGCCGAAGTCGAGGGTGACGGTGCCGGTCGGGGTCCCGGTGCCCGCGCTCGCGGGCGCGACGGTCGCGGTGACGGTGACCGGCTGGCCGGTCATGGACGGATCGGGCCCGGTGCTCACCGTCGTCGTCGACGGGGCCAGGGTGACCGTCTGGGTGTCGATTCCGGCCGACCCCGCGAAGTTGCTGTCGCCGCCGTAGACCACGGTGATCGGGTAGCCGTCGCCGGCGGCGGTGTAGGTGTGGGTGACCGACGCCGCGCCGCCCGTGAGCGGGACGGTCGCGGTCGTGGTGCCGTCGCCGAACCTGAAGCTCACCGTCCCGGTCGGAGTGCCCGAGGCGGGCGGGACGGCCACGACGGTCGCGGAGATCGTGACCGCCCCGCCCACGACCGACGGGTCCGGGGCCGAGGTCACCGTCGTCGACGTGGTCGAGACGCTCGCCTCCACACCCTGCGCGGTGGTCCCGGAGGAGGCGGCGAAGTCGCCGTCACCGCTGTACGAGGCGGTGACCGTGTACGGGCTGCCCGCCGTGCTGGTGTAGGCGTGCGTCGCCGACGCCCGGCCGCCGGAGACCGGCGCGGTGACGGTCGCGGACCCGTCGCCGAAGTCGAAGGTGACGGTGCCGGTCGGCGCACCGGCGCCCGGCGGGACCGGCGACACCCGCGCGAACATCGTCACGGTCTGGCCCACCGCCGACGGATTCGCCGACGACGTCACCCTGGTGACGGTCGACGCCGGGTCGACGGTGTGGACGATGGTGTCCTCGGACGGGTCGTAGTCGGTGTCGCCGCTGTACGCGGCGGTGATGGTGTACGGACTGCCGGAGGCGCTGGTGTACGCGTGGGTGACCGTCGCGGTGCCCGCCACCAGCTGGACGGTGACCATCGGGGTGCCGTCGCCGAAGTCGATGGTGGCCGAACCGGTCGGGACACCGGACGCGGGCGCGTTGGGCGCCACGGTGACCGTCACCACCTCGCCCGTCACCGACGGCTCGGAGGAGGCGGAGACCGTGGTGGTGGTCGTGGCCTGCTCGACGCTCTGGAAGCCGGTGCCGGTGGACGCCTGGAAGTCGGTGTCGCCGCTGTAGGCGACGGTGACCGGATACGGGGTGAGCGAGGCGTGGTCGTAGGCGTGGGCGGCATCGGCGCTGCCGCTGGACAGCACCACGGTGACGGGGTCGGTGCCGTCGCCGAAGTCGAAGGTGACCGTGCCGGTCGGCGTGCCCGCGGCGGGCGGCACGGCGGAGACGGCCGCCGTGAACGTGACCGTCTGACCGGTCACCGAGGGCGAGGGCGAGGCCGTCACCACCGTCTTCGACCCGCCCTGGGCGATGTCGCCGGTGCCCGTACCGGCCGAGGGGTTGAAGTTCGCGTCTCCGCTGTAGGCGGCGGTGACGCTGAGCGGGCTCTCCGCCACGCCCGGACCGGTGTGGCGGAGCATCGCCGTACCGCCCACGACGGGAGCCGTGACGGACGGACTGCCGTCGCTGAAGCCGAACGTCACGGTGCCCGTCGGCGCACCGTCCCCCGGGGCCTGGGGAACGACCTGCGCCACGAACGTCGTCGACTGCCCCGGCGTGGTGGGGTCGGGCGCGGAGGTGACGGCGGTGGTGGTGTCGGCGGTGTCGACGCTCTGGGTGTCGGTGCCGGTGGAGGTGGTGAAGTCGGCGTCGCCGTTGTAGGTGGCGGTGATGGTGTAGTCGGCGGCGTCGGAGTAGGTGTGGGTGGCGGTCGTGGTGCCGCCGGTGAGGGTCGCGGTGACGGGCGGGGTGGTGTCGCCGAAGTCGAAGGTGACGGTGCCGGTGGGGGTGCCCGCGCCGGGCGGCACGGCCGCGACGGTGGTGGTGACGGTGACCTGCTGACCCACCGTGGACGGGTCGGGCGCGGAGGCGACGGCGGTGGTGGTCCCGGCGGGCTGGACGGTCTGGGCGTCGGTGCCGACCGAGGCGGTGAAGTCGGTGTCGCCGTTGTAGGTGGCGGTGACCGGGTACGGGCTGCCGGAGGTGGTGGTGTAGGCGTGGGTGGTGCTCGTGGTGGTGCCGGTGAGGGTCGCGGTGACGGGCGGGGTGGTGTCGCCGAAGTCGAAGGTGACGGTGCCGGTGGGGGTGCCCGCGCCGGGCGGCACGGCCGCGACGGTGGCGGCGAAGGTGACCTCCTCGCCCGTCGCGGACGGATCGGGCGCCGAGACCACGGCGGTCGTCGTCAGCGCCTGCCCCACCGCCTGGCTGCCGGTATCCGTGGAGGGCGCGAAGTTCGCGTCGCCGTCGTAGGTGACGGTGACGGTGTAGTCGGCGGCGTCGGTGTAGATGTGGGCGGCGTCGGCGGTGCCGCCGGTGAGCGGGACCGTCACGGCGGGTGTGCCGTCGCCGAAGTCGAAGGTGACGGTCCCTGTGGGGGTGCCCGCACCGGGCGGCACGGCCATGACCGCCGCCGTGGCGGTCATCTGCTCGCCGACGACCGAGGGGTTCGGCGCGAGATCCAGCCCGGTGGTCGTCGCGGCCTGTTCGACGGTCTGGGTGTCGGTGCCGGTGGACGCGGTGAAGTCGGCGTCGCCGCTGTAGTCCGCGGTGATCGTGTACGGGCTTCCGCCGACATCCGTGTACGTGTGGTCCACGGCCGCGGCGCCGCCCGACAGCGGCAGGGTGCTCGGGGGCGTGCCGTCGCCGAAGTCGAACGTCACCGTGCCGGCCGGCGCACCGGCGCCCGGCGCCACGGGCGCGACCCGGGCGACGACCGTGACCGGCTGCCCGGGCTGGGACGGGTCGGGCGCGGCGGTCACCGTGGTCGCGGTCGCGGCCTGTCCGACGGTCTGGGTGTCCGTCCCGCTGGAGGCCATGAAGAGGATGTCGCCGCTGTACGACGCGGTGACGGCGTACGGGGTGGCCGACGGGTCGGCGTAGGCGTGGTCGACCGTGGCCGTGCCGGCGGTGAGGTTCGCGGTGACGGGGTCGGTGCCGTCGCCGAAGTCGAAGGTGACGGTCCCGGTCGGGGTGCCCGTGCCGGGCGGTACGGCCGCGACGGTGGCGGTGAAGGTCACCGGCTCGCCGACCACGGAGGGGTCGGGCGCCGAGGTGAGCGTCGTCTGCGTGGACGCCTGGTAGCCGAAGGCGCCGGGCACCGTCACGCTGCCGCCGGGGGTGGTGATGGTGAGGTCGGCGGGCCCGGCGGCACCGGGCGGGGTCACCACGACGAGCAGGGTGTCGGAGTACGCGCGGAAGGACGCCGCGGGGACGCCGCCGACCGTGACGGCCGTGACCCTGAAGAGCGCGGTGCCGGTCACCAGGACCGTGGTGCCGCCCGCGATCGGCCCCGTCTCCGGGGAGATACCGGTGACGGTCGGCACGGTCACGTAGGCGTAGAGCAGCCGGTTGCTGATCCCGCCGGTCGTGGTGACGTAGACCGGGACGGTGCCCGGGCCCGCGGCCGGGGGAGCGACCACCAGGAGCTGCTGGTCGGAGACGGCGGCGGGGTGGGCGGTGGCGGTGCCGAAGTTCACCAGCAGCGCGGTGGACAGATTGACGCCGCTGAGTTCGACGATGTTCCCGCCGCCGACCGGACCGGCGGCGGGGTCGATGCCGCCCAGGCTGGGCCAGCGGATATAGAAGAAGTAGCCGATACGGGCGGTGCCGCCGGGAGTGGTGACGGTGACCGGAACCGCCCCGTTTCCGGCCGGGGCCACGGCCACGATGGTCGCGTCGTCGAGGACGGCGAAGCTCGCAGCGGAGCGGGGGCCGAAGCGCACGTCCGTGGCGCCGGTGAAGTGGTGGCCGATCAGGGTCACCACCGTGCCGCCGTTGTAGGGGCCCTGGTCGGGGAAGACGCCGGAGAACGGGTTGAGGAGGTCGAACGCGCCGAAGGGCACGGCCGCGACCACACCGGTGGGGATCAGCAGGCGGTCGGAGAGGCCGCGCGCCACCAGCCGGGCGGGCGCCCCGGCCGTGCGGGCGACGGTGCGGGACACCGGGTCGACGACGGCGACGTGGTTCCCATGGCGGTCGGTGAGGATGATGAGCCCGCCCGGGCGATACGGAGTCAGCATGACGGCGCCTTCCACTCCTCCGGAAAGGATGGGCGGCCCGCCGGAATCCGAGGGCCTCAGTAACCCATTCCGGTGAGGCGAAGGCAACGCCGCGCACAGCGGACCACCCGAACGGCGGAGCGCGGAGGGGCGGCCCCAGGACCTGGCCGCTGCCCCCGCACGCTCCGCCTCCTACTCCTACGGTCCGTCAGACCTTGGCGGCCGCCGTGGAGTCGCGGTCCGTCCCGGTCGCCGCTGCGTGCTCGGCCGGCACCACCTACTGCAGACCGTCCGTGGCCAGCGTGCGGGTCAGGTGAACCACCCCTGCGGCCTGGGGCGGGTGTTGCACCAGATGTGTTTCGTCTCCCGGTATTCGGCGAGCCCGCTCGGCCCCAGTTCCCGCCCCGTGCCCGACTGTTTGAACCCGCCCCACTCCGCCTGCGGCACCGACGGGTGGTAGTCGTTGATCCATACGGTGCCCAGCCGCAGCCGGGACGCCACCCGCCGTGCCCGCCCTTCGTCGCAGGACCACACCGCCCCGGCGAGCCCGTACACCGTGTCGTTGGCGAGCCGTATCGCCTCCTCCTCCGAGGCGAAACGTTCCACCGTGAGGACCGGCCCGAAGGACTCGTCGGCCAGCACCGACATCCCGCTGTGGCAGGAGTCGAGCACCGTCGGCCGGTAGTAGAAGCCGTCCCGTAGCTCCGGATCGTCCGGGCGGGAGCCGCCGCAGCGCAGCCGGGCGCCCTCCGCGAGCCCGGTGGCCACATACGCCTCGACCTTGGCCCGGTGCGCGGCCGAGATCAGCGGACCGGTCTGGGCCCGCTCGTCGAACGGCCCGCCGAGCCGGATCTCGCGGGCCCGGCGCACCACCTCCGCCACGAAGGCGTCGTGCACCGGGGTCTGCACCAGCAGCCGGGCACCGGCCGAGCAGACCTGCCCGGAGTGCAGGAAGACGGCGGTGAGCGCGTAGTCGACGGCGCTCTCGAAGTCCGCGTCCGCGAACACGATGTTGGGGTTCTTGCCGCCCAGCTCCAGAAAGGTCCGCTTGACCGTGCCCGCGGCCGCGGCCATGACACGGCGCCCGGTGCGCAGGCCGCCGGTGAAGGACACCAGGTCCACATCGGGGTTGTCGGTGAGCGGGGCGCCCGCCTCGGCGCCCGGCCCCAGCACCAGGTTGGCCGTCCCCTCCGGCAGCCCCGCCTCCTGAAGCAGCCGCATCAGCGCGATGGCCGTGGACGGGGTCAGCTCGCTGGGCTTCAGCACGAAGGCGTTGCCCGCGGCGAGCGCGGGCGCCACCTTCCACGCGGTCTGCAGCAGCGGATAGTTCCACGGGGTGATCAGCGCGCAGACCCCGACCGGTTCGTTGACGACGCGGCTGACGGCGTCCTCGGTGCCGGTGTCCACGATCCGGTCCGTCTCGGTGCGCACCAGCTGCCCGTAGTAGCGGAAGCAGGCGATCACATCGGCGACGTCCCCCTCGCTCTCCACCAGCCGCTTGCCCGTGTCCAGGGACTCCGCGCGGGCCAGCGCCGCCTTGTCACGGGCCAGCAGACCGGCGACCCGCAGCAGCAGATCACCGCGGGCGGCGACCGGGGTGTACGGCCAGGGGCCGTGGTCGAACGCCTGCCGGGCGGCGGCCACCGCCTCGGCCGCGTCCTTGCCGCCGCCCTCGTCGACGACCGCCACCAGCGAGCCGTCGGCCGGACACCTGATCTCCCGGGTGCGTTCGTCGATCGCCTGGGTCCACTGGCCTCCTATGAAGAGATCACTCACGGGCATTCCTCCGCTTCGGGGGTCGGGACATGGTCGGTCACCCATCGGTGAAAGGCGCCGATGTGGTGTTCGCTGGGCACCAGCACCCCGCCTCGGCGGTACGCGCGCGAATGCATGGCGGGCTGGGTGCGCTCACAGGCGTCGAAGTCCTGGGTGTTGACCCGGTGGAACAGCTCGACCGACTTGGACAGATCCCGCTCCGACGCCACCACCTCCGGCGCGTAGAGCCAGTCACAGGTGATCAGGGTGCGGTCGGCGGCGAGCGGGAACATCCGGTGGACGATCACATGGTCGGGGACCAGGTTGACGAAGACCTGCGGCCGCACGGTGATCGCGTAGTAGCGGCGGTCCTGGTCCTCGGCGATGCCGCTGAACCGGTCGAAGCCCGCGCTGCCGTCCACCGTGAACCCCTGGGCCTCCTCGGCGAACTCGGCGCCGTGCCCCACGAAGTACTGCGCGGCCAGACCGTCGGCGAACTCCGGCAGCACCTCGGTGAGTTCGGGGTGGATCGTCGCGCAGTGGTAGCACTCCATGAAGTTCTCGACGATCAGCTTCCAGTTGGCCTTGATGTCGTACTCGACTCGGCGGCCGAGCGACAGCCCCGCGATCCCGTACCGCTCCACGGCCTCGGTGTCGCCGAGCCGCTCGGCGACCGCCCCGACGACGGTCTCCTCGAACGACGGCGGCTCGTCGGCCAGGCACACCCAGGCGTACCCCAGCCATTCGCGCAGCCGCACCGGCAGCAGCCCGCGTTCGGTGCGGTCCACATCGGGCATCCGCTGCAGATTCGGGGCGGCGGTGAGCCGCCCGTCCAGGTCGTACGTCCAGGCGTGGTACGGGCACTGGAGCGAGCGCCGCACCGTGCCCGACTCCTCGGTGCACAGCCGGGCGCCGCGGTGGCGGCAGATGTTGAGGAACGCGCGCAGCTCACCGGCGCGGTTGCGGGTGATCAGCACGCTCTCCCGGCCCACCGGCACGGTGCGGAACGCCCCCGGCCGGTCCAGGTCGGCGCTGCGCACCGCGCAGAACCACATCGCCTCGAACAGGTGCTCCTGCTCCCCCTGGAAGACCGCGGGGGAGGTGTACCAGTGGCCGGGGAGGGTGGTGATCAGGCTGGAGGCCGGGGCGGCGGGGGATTCGGGAGCCACGGTCATGGGATTCTCCGTAAGGGGGCACGGCGGCGTACGGGGATCGGCGGCGCTACGGGGGATCAGCGGCGGATGCGTTCCATCCGCGGATCGAAGAGGGGCTCGGCGGCCACGGTCGCGGGGACCTTCTCGCCGAAGTACTCGATGTGGACGGAGGTTCCGGGGACGGCCGCCCCGGCGGGCAGCCAGGCGTAGGCGACGGTACGGCCGATGGTGTAGCCGTACGCGGCGCTGGTGACGTAACCGGCCGCCACACCATCGACGTACACCGGCTCCTTGCCCATCACCACCGTGGCCGGGTCGTCCACGGTGAGACAGGCCAGCTTGCGCCGCGCCGTCTCCTCGCCGCGGCCCTCCAGGGCGGCACGCCCCAGGAAGTCGCCCTTGTTCATCCGGACGGCGAAGCCGACGCCCGCCTCGTACGGATCGTGCTCGGTGGTCATGTCATGGCCCCAGGCCCGGTAACCCTTCTCCAGCCGCAGGCTGTTGAAGGCGGAGCGCCCGGCGGCGATCACCCCGTGCCGCTGCCCGGCCTCCCACAGCGTGTCCCACAGCCGCAGGCCCAGGTCGGCGGTGGTGTACAGCTCCCAGCCCAGCTCACCGACGTAACTCAGCCGCATCGCGGTCACCGGGACATGGCCGATATGGGTGCGCCGGGCCCTGAAGTAGCCGAACGCCTCGTGCGAGAAGTCGTCCCGGGTCAGCGGCTGGACCAGCTCCCGGGCGAGCGGACCCCACACCCCGACGCAGCAGGTGCCGGGCGTGATGTCGGCGATGTGGACGTCGTCGGGCGCGTGGCGCAGCAGCCAGTCCAGGTCGATGCCGCTGTTCGCGCCCACCTGGAAGCGGTCCTGGGTGATGCGAGCGACGGTCAGATCGCTGCGTACGCCCCCGGCCTCGTCCAGCAGCAGGGTGTAGGTGACCGCGCCCGGCTTCTTCGCGAGCTGGTTGGTGGTCATGCGCTGCAGGAAGTCCAGGGCGCCGCGGCCGGTGACCTCCAGCCGCTTGAGCGGGGTCATGTCGTACAGCGCGACCCGCTCCCGGGTGGCCCGGGCCTCGGCGGCGGCGATCGGCGACCAGTAGCGGGCCGACCAGGCGTCGCGCTGCGGGAGTTCGAGCCCCTCGGCGAGCGGGGCATTGGCCTCGTACCAGTGCGGCCGCTCCCAGCCCGCGCCCTCCAGGAAGTACGCGCCCAGCTCCCGCTGGCGCCCGTAGAAGGGGCTGACCCGCAGCGGGCGCGGCTGCTCCATGGGCTGCAGCGGGTGGATGACGTCGTAGACCTCGGTGAAGCTCCGGGCTCCCCGGTCGGCGATGTAGGCGGGGGAGGTCTGGGCGTCCTCGAAGCGGTACGGATCGCATTCGTGGACGTCCATGGACGGCCGTCCGTCGGTCATCCACTCGGCGACGGCCTTGGCGACGCCCGCGGAGTGGGTCACCCACACCGCCTCGGCCAGCCAGAAGCCGCGCACCTCACGGGATTCGCCGATGACCGGCATCCCGTCCGGGGTGAAGGAGAAGACCCCGTTGAACCCCTCCTCGACCCGGCTCTCGCCGAGCGCGGGGAGCAGCCCGACGCTGTCCTCCCAAGCGGCCGCGAAGTCCTCCTCGGTGAACGGCAGCGAGGACGGCATCACCGGCGCGTCGTCGTACGCGGGCACGGCGGCCGGGTCGACCGGCATCGGGCGGTGTGCGTAACTGCCGATGCCGATGCGGTCGGTGTGCTCGCGGAAGTACAGGTCGCGGTCCTGGAAGCGCAGCAGCGGACGGCTCGCCTCGGTGCGCGGGTCGTTCACCCCGGCCAGTCCGGGCAGCGGCGCCGTCTTCGCGTACTGGTGGGCGAGCGGCAGCAGGGGGACGGACACGCCCGCCATCGCGCCGATCAGCGGACCCCAGAACCCGGCCGCCGAGACGACGAGGTCGGCGGGGAAGGTGCCCCGGTCGGTGACGACCGCGGTGACCCGGCCGCCCTCCCGCTCGATGCCGGTGACGGTGTGCCGCTCCAGGAAGCGGGCGCCGCGCCCGGTGGCCCGCTCCAGCTGGGCCCGGCAGGCGAGCAGCGCGCGGGCCAGCCCGTCCTCCGGGGTGTGGAAGCCGCCGAGGATCTTCTCCGGGTCCAGCATCGGCCACAGCTCGGCGCACCGGGCCGGGGTGAGGAGTTCGCCCCGGACACCCCAGGACGCGGCGAGCCCCGCCTTGCGGTGCAGATCGGCCCAGCGCTCCTCGCTGGTGGCGATCTCCAGACCGCCGACCGGGTTGAAGCAGGACAGCCCGTCGGCCTCCAGCGCGGAGAACTTCTCCACGGTGTAGACGGCGAACTCGGTCAGGGTCTTGGAGGGGCTGGTGCGGAACACCAGCCCGGGCGCGTGCGAGGTCGAGCCGCCGGGGGCGGGCAGCGGGCCCTGCTCCAGGACGGTGACGTCGGTCCAGCCGCGGGCCGTCAGCTCGTCGGCGAGCGAACAGCCGACGATCCCGGCGCCGACGATGACGACGCGCTGGTTCACCGAGGTGCTCACAGGACCACCACCGAACGCAGCACCTCGCCGCGCTGCATCTTGGCGAACGCGGGCTCCACCTCGTCCAGCGTGATCGTCTCGCTGACGAACGCGTCCAGGTCGAGCTTGCGGCTGAGGTGAAGGTCGATCAGGACCGGGAAGTCGCGGCTGGGCAGACAGTCGCCGTACCAGGACGCCTTGAGCGCGCCGCCGCGGCCGAACACATCGAGCAGCGGCAGATCGATGCGCATCTCCGGGTCCGGCACCCCGACCTGCACCAGCGTTCCGGCCAGATCGCGCATATAGAAGCCCTGACGGTAGGTCTCGGGGCGGCCCACCGCGTCGATGACGATGTCGGCGCCCACGCCCCCGGTCAGCTCGCGCACCGCCTCGACCGGGTCCGTACCCCGGGAGTTGACGGTGTCGGTGGCGCCGAAGCGGGTGGCCGCGTCCAGCTTGGCGTCGTCGATGTCCACGGCGATCACCCGGCGCGCCCCGGCCAGCGCGGACGCGGCGATCGCCGCGTTGCCGACCCCGCCGCAGCCGATGACCGCGACGGTGTCGCCGTTGGACACCCCGCCGGTGTGCACGGCCGCGCCGTACCCGGCCATCACCCCGCAGCCGATCAGCCCCGCCGCCTCGGGTCGGGCCGACGGGTCGATCTTCACCGCCTGTCCCGCCGCGACCAGCGTCTTCTCGGCGAACGCGCCGATGCCGAGCGCCGGGCTCAACGCGGTGCCGTCGGCGAGGGTCATGGGCTGGGCGGCGTTGCGGCTCTCGAAGCAGTACCAGGGGCGGCCGCGGCGGCAGGAGCGGCAGCCGCCGCAGGGCGCGCGCCAGGCCAGCACCACATAGTCGCCGGGGGCCAGGCCGCTGACCCCGGGGCCCACGGCCTCGACGATCCCGGCCGCCTCGTGTCCGAGCAGATACGGGAACTCGTCGCCGATCGCGCCGTCCCGGTAGTGCAGATCGGTGTGGCACACCCCGCACGCCTGGACCCCCACCAGCACCTCGCCGGGTCCGGGATCGGGCACGAGGACCGGCAGCACCTCGACGGGTGCGCCCTTTTTGAGAGCGACGACGGCGCGGATTTCTTGCGGCATGGCTCACTCCTCTGTTCTCCTGCGCTGGCAGGGACCGGTGCGTGGGAGTTGGCACGAGCTGGCTGAGGTGATCGAAAGACGCGGGGAACCCGGCCGGTCGAACGGCCGCCGGTTACCCCTCAGTTGCGTATCGCGCCGCGTGTTGCGCGATGAGGGACATCCTGAAAGCCGTGTCCACGACGCGTCAAGAGGTGCGCGCAAACCGTCCGTAAACCAGCGCTGACAGCGGGTTTCCCACCCCGCACACGACGAAGGGGCCGGATCGCGTCCGGCCCCTTGGGGTGTCTGGCGGGTGGTGGGTCGTGGCTGGTCAGCCGGGGAAGCCCATGCGGCGGGAGAGTTCCTCGGCGGTCTTCATGGCGTGCTCGGCGAGGTCCAGCAGCTGGCTCTGGGCCATCCGGTACACCGGCCCCGAGACGCCGATCGCCCCGATGACCGCGCTGTCGTGACCGCGCACCGGAGCCGCGACCGCGTTCAGCCCGATCTCCAGTTCCTCGCACGAGTACGCGAAACCGCGCTCGGCGGCGGTCTCCAGCTGCTGCCGCAGCTCGGCCGAGGTGGTGACGGTGTGCTCGGTGAACCGCGGCAGCTTCCGCGTCACCAGCCGCTCCCGCCGCTCGCCGCCCAAGTGCGCCAGCAGCACCTTGCCGCTGGCCGTCGCGTGCAGCGCGGTGCGCCGGCCCAGCCAGTTGTAGGCCGTCACCGCCGCCGCGCCGCGGGCCTGCATGATGTTGACCGCCGCGTCCGAGTCCAGCACCGCGATATTGGCCGTCTCACCGGTCTCGTCGGCCAGCGCCCGGCATACCGGGGCGCCCTCCTGCGAGATGTCCAGCCGGATGGCGGCCGCGCCCGCCAGTCGCAGCACCCCGGCGCCCAGGTAGTACTTTCCGCGCTCGCGCTCCTGGCCGACCAGGCCGCGGTTCTCCAGCACACCCAGCAGCCGGAACGCGGTCGACTTGTGCACTCCCAGCTCGTCGGCGATCTCGGTCACCCCGGCCTCGCCGAGCTTGGCGAGGATCTCCAGAACGCTGACCGCCCTGTCCACCGACTGCACTGCCCCGGAGGGGCCCCGCTTGTCTTCGGCCCGGTCCTCGGTCGTGTTCGTCATGGGTCTGATCTCACCATCCGATGGCTCCGAGTGGGGGCCTGTCGACGGGCAACTCTTGACGGCTGCCTTCCCAATCTGGATTCTGTTGCGCATCGCGCATTTCGATGCGCCATTCACAACGCATGATACCGATCAACGTGAGGGGGGCCAATGATTCCCGTCTGCCGTATCGAGGATCTGCCGGAGGGTGAGTCGGTGCGCATCGAGGCCGGCGACAGCCACGCGGCGATCGCGGTGTTCCACTCCGAGGGTGCGTTCTACGCCGTCGACGACACCTGCAGCCACCAGGACGCCTCCCTCTCCGAAGGCTGGGTCGAGGGCTGTTACGTCGAATGCCCGCTGCACGCCGCCCTGTTCGATCTGCGCTCCGGCATGCCCACCTGCCTGCCCGCCCGCAAACCGGTACGTACGCATGCGGTCACGGTGGTCGACGGAATGCTCCATGTCCACCCCTTGGTGCCCGCTGTGCAGGAAGAAGCCGTCGCATGATGCGGACGGTGACCGTCGTCGGGGCCTCGCTCGCCGGGCTGCACGCGGCGCGCGGCCTGCGCGACCAGGGCTTCGACGGCCGCCTGGTGATCGTCGGCGAGGAGCGCCACCGCCCCTACGATCGCCCTCCGCTGTCGAAGACGTTTCTGACTGGTGAGGGCCTGGCGGCCGAGGGCGAACCGGACGGCGGACTCGGCCCGCTCGCCCTCACCGACGCCGACGACGAGGCCGAACTGGACGCCGAGTGGCTGCTCGGCGTCCGGGCCGACCGGCTGGACCCCTCGGCGGGCGCCGTCGGGCTGGCCGACGGCCGCACCCTGCGCACCGACGGCGTCGTCATCGCCACCGGGGCCGCGCCCCGCACGCTGCGCGCCACCGCCCTGCCCGGGGTGCACACCCTGCGCACCCTCGACGACGCCCGCCGGCTCCGCGCCGAACTGCGGGCGGGGGCGGCCCGGGTGGTCGTCGTCGGCGCCGGATTCATCGGCGCCGAGGTCGCCTCCTCCTGTGCCTCCCTCGGTCTCGACGTCACCGTCGTCGAGGCCGCGCCGCTGCCGCTCGTTCCGCAACTGGGGGAGCGCATGGCCCAGGCGTGCGCCTCTCTGCACGCCGCGCACGGCGTGACCCTGCTGTGCGGCACGGGCGTCGCCACCCTGCGCGGCACCGATCGCGTCACCGGCGTCGAACTCGCCGACGGCCGGGTGCTGCCCGCCGATGTGGTGGTCGTCGGCGTCGGGGTGCGCCCGGTCACCGGATGGCTGGAAGACTCCGGGCTGGCCCTGGACGACGGGGTGCTGTGCGACGAGGGCTGTGCCACGGCGCTGCCGGGCGTCGTCGCCGTCGGCGACGTGGCCCGCCTCGCCCGGCCCGGTACGGCGGCCACCGTACGCGCCGAGCACTGGACCAGCGCCGCCGAACAGGGCGCGGTCGCCGCCCGCAACCTGCTCGCCGGGACCACCCTCGAATCCTTCGGCGCGCTGCCCTACTTCTGGTCCGACCAGTACGGCGCGCGCATCCAGTTCGCCGGGCGGCGCGAACCCGGCGACACCGTCCGGATCGCCGAGGGCGACCCCGAGTCGGGCGGCGGCTTCCTCGCCGTCTACGAACGCGAGGGGACCCCCACCGCCGTCCTCGCCGTCAACCGCCCCAAACCCTTCACGCGGCTGCGCCGCGAGCTCGCCCGCGCTCACCGGCCCGTCGCGCGCTGACCGCCTCCTTACGGGCCCGCCGGCGCTGCCGGCGCATCTCCCGCGCCGTGCTGCTGGGCCGGGACACCACCCCGTAACGCTGGTTCCACACCTGACGGGTCACCCATACGTCCAGCACCCCCCAGGTCGCCACCACCGTGCTCGCCACCGCGATGAGCACGGCGGGGAAGGCGAACCACGAACCGGCGAACGTGCACAGCACCGCCACCATCGCCAGCACCAGCGTCACCGCCACGATGATGACCGCCCGCACCGCCGACGTCCGCACCGGATCGGGCAGCCGCCGCCTGCGGGCGGGCTCCTCGTTCCATAGCGCCCCGGCCCCTGGTGCCGGGATGTCGCGATCCTTGTCCATGGCGTTCATGACGTTCCCACCCCTTTCGGCGGTGCCCTGGTCCGGTCGGTCACACATGGCGGGACTTGGGTCGTATGCACCCCTAGTGTGCCTTGTTCGATCACGAATGGCAGCGATCGGTGGTTCCCGTGGGGAGAGGAAAACCGGCCAACCGTATCCGGCCCTGCGCACACCGTGACCGGCGCGGGTGTGCCCTGCCTCGGGGTTTAAGTCCGATAATTATCTGACAACTGGTGATCATCGAATGTGGAGAGTTCTCGCAAGCCGTCCGACAAGCCTTCGAGATGACCAATGCTCAGTAGTAGGCTCGCGCCGCTCGTTGTCGAAGAGAATCAGTCGCCGCCCCGGCCCTCGGGGATGACGTTGGGGAGGCCATGCGCTTTCGCGGGAAGTCCATCCGCAGGAAGATCGTGGCGCTGTTGCTGGTGCCACTTGTCTCGCTGACGGCGATCTGGGCCTTCGCGACAGTGATCACCGGCCGGGAGGCGATGCAACTGCTCGACGCCTCCGCCATCATCGACAAGGCGGGCCAGCCCGCCGAGGACGCCGTACACGCCGTCCAGCAGGAGCGCCGGCAGACCCTGATCCTGCTCGCCGATCCACGCCAGTCCGACGCGCTGCCCGTGCTCCACACCCAGCAGCGCAAAACCGACGAGGCCATCGGCCGACTGCGCGACGCCGAGTCGGACAGCGCCGTGCACGACCGGATGAACAGCGAGTCCGAGGGCCTGCTCGACGACGTCCTCAAGGCGTCCGAAGGCCTCGACAGTCTGCGCCGGAAGGTCGAGGACAACGGTACCTCGCGGACCGCTGCCTATGAGTATTACAACAAACTCGTCGACCTCTGTTACGCCTTCCGCAGTTCGCTGCACGCCGTACCCGACACCGACCTGGACAAACAGGGCCGCGCGCTGGTCGCCATGATCCGTGCCCGGGAGGCGCTGTCCCGGGAGGACGCCCTGTACGTCTCCGCGCTGACGGCACGGAAGCTGACACTGGCCGACCTCAAGTCGATGTCCGACCTCATCGCCGAGCGCACCCTGCTCTACGGCACCAACCTGCCGATCCTGCCCGCCTCGGAGCAGAAGGTCTTCGCCGACTACCGGCGCACCAACGCCGCCCCCGCGGCGCTGCGCATCGCCGAGGGCAAGATCCTGGCCACCATGGAGCCGCGCCAGGCCATCGGCGCCCTGGACCGCGAACACTGGGAGAACGCGGCCGGGCCGGTCCTGGGCGACTACGACCGGCTGGGCGACGAGGCCACCAACCGCCTCCAGAAGCGCATCGACCCGGTGGCCAACAGCGTCCTGCTCAAGGCGGGCGCCGCCGCCATCCTCGGCCTCCTCGCCTTCGTCGTCTCGGTCTTCGTCTCCGTCCGGATCGGCCGCGGCCTGGTCCGCGACCTGTCCCGGCTGCGCAACGACGCCCAGGAGGCGTCCGGCGTCCGGCTGCCGAGCCTGATGCGCCGCCTCGGCGCGGGCGAGCAGGTCGACGTCGAGCGGGAGGTGCCCCGTCTGCAGCACGGCCCCGACGAGATGGGCCAGGTGGGCCACGCCCTCAACACCCTCCAGCGGGCCGCCGTCGAGGCCGCCGTCAAACAGGCCGAACTGCGCCAGGGCGTCTCCGACGTCTTCGTCAACCTCGCCCGCCGCAGTCAGGTACTGCTGCACCGTCAGCTGACCCTGCTGGACGCGATGGAGCGGCGTACCGAGGACACCGACGAACTCGCCGACCTGTTCCGGCTGGACCACATGACCACCCGTATGCGGCGGCACGCCGAGGGCCTGGTCATCCTCTCCGGCGCGGCCCCCTCCCGGCAGTGGCGCAAACCCATCCGGCTGATGGACGTCGTGCGCGCCGCCGTCGCCGAGGTCGAGGACTACGAGCGGATCGAGATCCGCAGGCTGCCCCGGATCGCGGTGAACGGCCCCGCCGTCGGCGACCTCACCCACCTCATCGCCGAACTCCTGGAGAACGCCACCGTCTTCTCCCCGCCGCACACCGCCGTCCAGGTGCACGGGGAGCGGGTCGCCAAGGGCTTCACCCTGGAGATCCACGACCGGGGCCTGGGCATGACGCCCGAGGCGCTGACGGAGGCCAACCTCCGGCTGGCCGAAACCCCCGAGTTCGAGCTGTCCGACACCGACCGGCTGGGCCTGTTCGTGGTCAGCCGGCTCGCCCAGCGGCAGGGCGTACGGGTCTCGCTCCAGCCCTCCGCGTACGGCGGCACCACCGCCATCGTGCTCATCCCGTCCGCCCTGCTCACCGAGTCCGGCCCGGACGGCCGGGACGGCCAGGACGCGGACGGCCGGGACGGGGACGCTCCGGGCGCGGACGGCCCGGGCGCCGACGACGACACCGGGCGGCAGCCCAAGCGGCAGCGCGGCGCCGCCCTGCCCAAGCAGCGCAGGCCCGGCGGCCCGTCCCCGTCCGTGGTGAGCGCGCCGCCCGCCGAACAGCACCAGCAGGCGTCCGACAGCCGGTCCGGCGCCCGCGACGGCGGTCCCGCGCCCCTGCCCCGCCGCGTGCCGCCGGTGCTGGTCTCCGACCACGGCCACCCGGTGGACGGCGGATCGGGCGGGCGGCACACCCGGCCGTCCTGGGCCGAGCGGCGCGAACAGAGCCCGGACGAGGACGAGAAGCAGAGCGGCAACCAGCCACGAAACCATCAGGAACCGCGACAGACCCGGAACGACGGCGAGGACCGGCGCCAGGACCAGGCACCGGCCCCGGAGCACCCGGCGCGACCACGCCGGGTCAGCTCCGGGCTCCCCAAGCGGGTACGGCAGGCGAGCCTCGCCCCGCAGTTGAAGAACGACCCCGAACCACCGGCGGAGAGCGGCCGATACGCTGCCGACACCGATCCCGAACGCGACGCCGAACAGGCGAGGGCCACCATGGCCTCGCTGCAACGGGGATGGCAGCGCGGTCGGCGGCAGACGGCCACCGGCTCCGGCGGTTCGGACACGGCACCACGAACGAGAGATGAGGGGGATGGGCGATGACCGCATCGAACGCCGCAGCACGCAACGGATCGGCACCGTCGGGCGAGTTGAACTGGCTGCTCGACGAACTCGTCGGCCGGGTCGGCAGCATCCGCAAGGCGCTGGTGCTCTCCGGCGACGGACTGCCCACCGGCGGTTCGCGCGATCTGTCCCGGGAGGACGGCGAACACCTGGCCGCCGTGGCCTCGGGATTCCACAGCCTCGCCAAGGGGGTCGGCCGCCACTTCGATGTCGGCCGTGTCCGGCAGACCGTCGTCGAACTCGACGAGGCCTTCCTGTTCGTCACCTCCGCCGGTGACGGCAGCTGCCTCGCCGTGCTGGCCGACGCCGACTCCGACGTCGGACAGGTAGCCTATGAGATGACGCTGCTGGTCAAGCGGGTAGGAGTGCATCTGGGCTCCGCCGCGCGATCCGGCGGGTGACGGAGGCGGGGGGAGATGACCGGAGAGGGTGCGACCGACGACCGATGGTTCGACGACGCGGCCGGACCGGTGGTCCGGCCCTACGCCATGACGCGGGGCCGCACCCGCAGCGCCGCCGAGGACAAGCTCGACCTGATCGCCGTCGTCGTCGCGGACAGGGCGAGCCCCGGGACCGCCGCCGACCAGACGTTGTCACCGGAGCACATCGACATCGTCGAACTCAGCAGCGACACCCCACAGTCCGTCGCCGAGCTGGCGGCCGAGCTCGACCTCCCGGTCGGCGTGGTCCGCGTGCTCATCGGTGACCTGCTCCACGCGGCACTCGTCCGAGTGTCCCGGCCCGTACCTCCGGCGGAACTGCCGGACGAGAGGATTCTGCGCGAGGTGATCAATGGTCTACGGGCACTCTGACCCGGGCCGCTCCCACATCATCGAACCCGTGACACTCAAGATCTTGGTGGCGGGCGGGTTCGGTGCGGGAAAGACAACTTTGGTGGGCGCGGTCAGCGAGATCAAGCCGCTGCGCACGGAGGAACTGCTCACCGAGGCAGGCCGGCCGGTGGACAACATCGCGGGGGTGGAGGGCAAGAAGACCACCACCGTCGCGATGGACTTCGGGCGCATCACGCTCCGCGAGGACCTGGTGCTGTACCTCTTCGGTACCCCGGGGCAGGATCGTTTCTGGTTCCTGTGGGACGAGCTGGCGACCGGCGCGCTGGGCGCGGTGGTGCTGGCCGATACCCGTCGGCTGGAGGACTGCTTCGCCGCCGTCGACTACTTCGAGCGGCGCGGCATCGCCTTCACGGTGGCCGTCAACTGTTTCGAGGGCGCCGACAATTATCCGGAGGACTCGGTGCGCGAGGCGCTGGACCTCGACCCCGGCACCCCGGTGGTGATATGTGACGCGCGCGAGCGCGAATCCGTCAAGCAGGTGCTGATATCGGTGGTGGAACACGCCATGCTCGCCACCTCCGCCACCCGCTGACCGGCCGCTCCGCCGCATGCGCCGCTTGCGTCGCCCGCGGCGGAGCAGCCGGGCCGGTCAGCGCACCGCGATCACCGACGAACCATGGCCGAACAGGCCCTGGTTCGCGGTGATGCCCACCCGTGCCCCCGCCACCTGGCGGTCGCCCGCCCGTCCCCGCAACTGCTGGACCAGCTCGCACACCTGGGCGATGGCCTGCGCCGGAACCGCCTCCCCGAAGGAGGCGAGACCACCGCTCGGATTGACCGGGACGCGGCCGCCGAGCGCCGTCGCGCCCTCCCGGAGCAGCCCCGCGCCCTCCCCGGCGGCGCACAGCCCCAGGTCCTCGTACCACTCCAGCTCCAGCGCGGTGGACAGGTCGTACACCTCGGCGAGCGACAGGTCCTCCGGCCCGATCCCCGCCTCCTCGTACGCCGCCCGCGCGATCGACGGACGGAACGCGTCCGGCACCGGCCCGGGCCCGGAGGCCGAGTCGGTGGCGATGTCCGGCAGATCGAGCGCGGTCCGCGGATGGCGGGGCGATACGGACGAGACGGCCCGGATGCGCACCGGGTCCGCCACACCGTGCCGCCGCGCGAAGTCCACGCTGCTCAGCACGAGCGCCGCCGCCCCGTCCGACGTCGCGCAGATGTCCAGCAGCCGCAGCGGATCGGCCACCACCGGCGACGCGGCGACCTGCTCGGCGGTCACGGGGGAGCGGTAGCGGGCGTGGCGGTTGGCGGCGCCCGCGGCCGCGTTCTTCACCTTGACCGCCGCGAAGTCCTCGGGCGTGTCCCCGTACACCGCCATCCGGCGGCGCGCCCACAGCGCGAAGTACGCCGGGTTGGTGGCGCCCAGCACCCGGAAGCGCAGCCAGTCCGGGTCGTCGGGCCGGTCGCCGCCGGACGGCGCGAAGAAGCCCTTGGGCGCCGCGTCCGCGCCCACCACCAGCACTGTGTCCACCATGCCGGACAGGATCTGGGCGCGCGCGGTGTCGATGGCCCGCGCACCGGACGCGCAGGCGGCGTACACGCTGGTGACGCGCGCCCCCTGCCAGCCCAGCGCGCGGGCGAAGGTCGCCCCCGCGACCTGGCCGGGATAGCCGCAGCGCACGGTGTTCGCGCCGACCACGGACTGGATCGCGGTCCAGTCGAGCCCGGCGTCCGCGAGCGCCGCCCGAGCCGCCTTCGTCCCGTACTCCACGAAGCTCCGGCCCCATTTGCCCCACGGGTGCATCCCGGCGCCGACCACCGCCACCTCGCCGGTCATGTCCCTACCTGCCCGGGAACCGGCCGCCAGTTCCAGGTCGCCCAGCTCGCACCATCTTCCTCGGCTCCCCCGTCCAGCACCCCCGGCACCACCTCGACCTCCATGCCGACCGCCAGATCCGCCACCGTCACCCCGGGCGCGCCCTGCCCGAGCACCACCATCCGCTCGGCGGCCAGCTCCACGGCGATCAGCGTGTACGGCTCCCACTCGGCCGCCGGATCGGCAGGGTAGGGGGCGGGCGGACGGTAGCGGCCGTCGGTGTACGACCACACCCGGCCGCGCCGCGACAGTGCCACCTCGGCCAGCTCCTCCGAGGCGCATCCGGGCGCCCGGCAGTAGGTGTCCTCGCGCGGGAAGTACACCGCGCCACAGCTCCGGCAGCGGGTGCCCAGCAGCCGGAAGTCCCCGTCGCCGGAGGTGAACCATCCGGCGACCACGGGCGTACGCGCAGATGCCACGGCTTCTCCCGGGGCTGGAGACGAAAATCTGACGGAACGTCAGAAGTGTTGCACAGGGACCATGCGACGGGTAACCCAGGTGCAGGACGGATGCCAGTGACCGGCGCGGTCACGAGCCCTGATCAGCCGGTACGGCGAGGGGAGCCAAGCGTGACGGATGGGGAAGAGGCGGAAGAGGCGGATGCGGAAGAGGCGGTCCGCTGCACGGCCGTCACCAAGGAGTTCGGCACCGGCGGCATCGTGCGGGCGCTGGACGCCGTCGATCTCACCCTCCGCCCGGGCGAGTTCTTCTCGCTCCTCGGCCCCTCCGGCTCCGGCAAGACCACCCTGCTGCGCCTGATCGCCGGGTTCGAGCGGCCCACGAGCGGCCGTATCGAACTCGCCGGGCGGGACGTCACCGCGCTGCCCCCGCACCGCCGCGATGTGCACACCGTCTTCCAGGACTACGCGCTCTTCCCGCAGATGACCGTCGAGCAGAACGTCGCCTACGCGCTCACCGTACGAGGCGTCCGCAAACCGGAGCGCACCGCCCGCGCCCGCGAGGCCCTGGCCACCGTCCGCCTCGACGGCTTCGCGTCCCGCCGCCCCGATGAACTCTCCGGCGGCCAGCGCCAGCGCGTCGCTCTCGCCCGGGCTCTCGTCGACCGGCCCGCCGTCCTGCTCCTCGACGAACCGCTCGGCGCCCTCGACCTCAGGCTCCGCCAAGAGATGCAGACCGAACTGAAGGAACTCCAGCGCACCACCGGCATCACCTTCCTCCTGGTCACCCACGACCAGGAGGAGGCGCTGACCATGAGCGACCGCGTCGCCGTCGTCTCCGACGGCCGGATCGAACAGACCGGCCCTCCGGTCGAGGTGTACGAACGCCCCGCCACCGCGTTCGTCGCGGGCTTCGTCGGCACCACCAACCTGCTGCGCGGCGAGGCCGCCCTCCGGGTGATCGGCCGCCCCGGCGCGTACAGCATCCGCCCCGAGCGCATCCGGCTCGCCGACCCCGCCGACACGCCGCCCCTCGACGGCGAACGCACGGTAACGGGGCGCATCGCCGACATCGTGCACGCCGGGGCGCACACCCGCTTCACCGTTGTGCTTCCATGCGGCGACCGGCTCACCGTGCACCGGCAGAACCTCTCCGAGCTCCCGCCCGCCGCCCGCCCCGAGGCCGAGATCCGGCTGGTCTGGGACGAGAAGGACGCCTTCCCGGTGCCGAGTTGACGCCCCGGACCACACAGGGAGTTGACGTGGTCATTGCCAGAGGCACTCTGGCGCGGGCCCACGTGACGCGCGGATACTGACGGGGCCTCGAGTACCAAGTGGGACGAGGAGGACCGGATGCGGAAACGCACGACATCCGCGTGGAGGTCCGTGGCGGCCCTGTGCGTGCTGCTGCTGACCGCCGCTGGCTGCGGATCTGACGACGGCGGCGACGGCAAGGCCGCGCAAGCCCCCGACAAACTCGGCAGAACCGAGGGCGAGGTCAACATCATCGCCTGGGCGGGCTACGCCGAGGACGGCTCCAACGACCCCAAGGCCGACTGGGTGCACCCCTTCGAGAAGAAGACCGGCTGCAAGGTCAACACCAAGACCGCCGGTACCTCCGACGAGATGGTGTCCCTCATGAAGACCGGCCAGTACGACACGGTCTCCGCCTCCGGCGACGCGACCCTGCGCCTCATCGCCTCCGGCGACGCCGCGCCCGTCAACACCAAGCTGGTGCCGAACTACCGGGACATCTTCCCGGCCCTCAAACAGCAGCCGTTCAACTCCAGGGACGGCCGGATGTACGGCATCCCGCACGGCCGCGGCGCCAACCTCCTCATGTACCGCACCGACAAGGTCAAGCCCGCCCCGGACTCCTGGCGCGCCGTCTTCGACGACGCCGCCGCGCACAACGGCCATGTCACCGCGTACGACTCGCCCATCTACCTCGCCGACGCCGCGCTCTACCTGATGCGCGCCAAGCCGTCACTCGGCATCAAGAACCCGTACGCGCTCGATCAGAAACAGCTCGACGCCGCCGTCAGCCTGCTCAAGAAGCAGCACAAGGCGGTCGGCGAGTACTGGAGCGACTACCAGAAGGAAATCACCGCCTTCAAGGGCGGCGACAGCGTCATCGGCACCACCTGGCAGGTCATCGCCAACCTCACCCAGGCCGAGAAGGCCCCGGTCAAGGCCGTGCTCCCCAAGGAGGGCGCCACCGGCTGGTCCGACACCTGGATGGTCTCCGCGAAGGCCGAACACCCCAACTGCGCCTACAAGTGGCTCGACTGGATCGTCTCCCCGAAGGTCAACGCCCAGGTGGCCGAGTACTTCGGCGAGGCCCCCGCCAACCGCAAGGCGTGCGCCGAGACCTCCGACCCGAACCACTGCGCCGTCTTCCACGCCGCCGACGAGAAGTACTTCCAGCGCGTCCACTTCTGGACCACGCCCATCAAGCAGTGCCTCGACGGCCGCAAGAACACCACCTGCACCGACTACGCCCAGTGGACCCGTGCCTGGACCGAGGTCAAGGGCTAAGGGGTGTCCTCAAGGGGCGGGACCGGGGCCGGGGGAGGGCGGCTGCGCCTGGCCGCGCTCCTCGGACCGCCCCTGCTGTGGCTGACCCTGGCCTACCTCGGCTCGCTCGCCGTCCTGCTCCTCTCCGCCTTCTGGACCACCGACTCCTTCACCTCCGACGTCGTCCGCACCTGGAACACCGACAACGTCCACGAGCTGCTTACCACCCCCGTCTACCGCACCATCGCGCTGCGCACCCTCACCATCGCAGCCGCCGTCACCGCCTTGGACGCGCTCCTCGCCCTGCCCATGGCCTTCTGCATGGCGCGCGTCGCCGGCCCGAGGTGGCGCCGTCCGCTGCTGGTCGCCGTGCTCACCCCGCTGTGGGCCAGCTACCTGGTCAAGGCCTACGCCTGGCGGGTGATGCTGAGCGAGGACGGCGTGGTCAACTCCGCGCTCGCCCCGCTCGGCCTCCACGGGCCCGGCTACGGCACCACCGCCGTCGTCCTGGTGCTCGCCTACCTCTGGCTCCCGTACATGATCCTCCCGGTGTACGCGGACCTGGAACGGCTCCCCGAACGCACCCTGGAGGCCTCCGCCGACCTCGGCGCGGGCACCTGGCGCACCCTGCGCTCGGTCGTCCTGCCCGCCGTACGCCCCGCCCTGCTCGCCGGGTCCGTCTTCACCTTCTCGCTCAGCCTCGGCGACTACATCACCGTGCAGATCGTCGGCGGCAAGACCCAGCTCCTCGGCAACGTCATCGCCTCACAGGTCACCCTCGACCTGCCGATGGCCGCCGCGCTCTCCGCCGTCCCCGTCGTCCTCATCGTCTGCTACCTGGCCGCCGTACGCCGAGCAGGCGCCCTCGACTCGCTCTAGGGGTGTCCTCATGCGGCTCTCGCGCACCGCCCGGATCGTCCTCGGCTGCGTCACCGCCGCCGGACTCGCCGTCGTCTACGCGCCCCTGCTGCTCGTCCTGCTCAACTCCTTCAACGCCGACCGCTCCTTCGGCTGGCCGCCCGGCGGCTTCACGGGCCAGTGGTGGCGCGCCGCCCTGCACAACCACGGCGCCCGCGACGCCCTGCTCACCTCGCTCAAGGCCGGGCTCGCCGCCACCGGCATCGCCCTGTGCCTCGGCACCATGGCCGCGTACGCCGTCCACCGGCACCGCTTCTTCGGCCGCCGGACCGTGTCCTTCCTGCTGGTGCTGCCGATCGCGCTGCCCGGCATCGTCAGCGGTATCGCCCTGAACGCCGCCTTCCGCACCGTCCTGGGCCCGCTCGGCATCGGCTTCGGCCTGTTCACGGTGGTCGTCGGACACGCCACCTTCTGCGTCGTGGTCGTCTTCAACAACGTCGCGGCCCGGCTGCGCCGGATCGCCCCCTCGCTGGCCGAGGCGTCCGCCGACCTCGGGGCGCGCCCCTGGCAGACGTTCCGTCACGTCACCTTCCCGGCCATGCGCTCGGCGCTCTTCGCGGGCGCGCTGCTGGCCTTCGCGCTCTCCTTCGACGAGATCGTGGTGACGACCTTCACCGCCGGTCCCGGCACCCGCACCCTGCCCCTCTGGATCTACGAGAACCTGGCCCGGCCCCACCAGGCCCCCGTCGTCAACGTCGTCGCCGCCCTGCTGGTCGCCCTGTCCGTGGTGCCCGTGGCCATCGCGCAGCGGCTGTCCTCGGACACCGCGGGCGGGCGGCTGTGAGGTCTCAGTGCCCGGTCAGTGACCGGTCAGTGACCGGCGCGAGACGGGAAAGTCGAAGTAGGTGTCCGGGAACGTCTCCGGGTTGAAGGTGTAGTGCCACCACTCCTCGGCCAGATTGACGAAGCCCTGCGCCTCCATCGCGCCCTTGAGCAGCAGCCGGTTGGCCCGCTGCTCGCCCTTGATCCTCGGGTCGAGGGTGTGCGAGAGGGTGTCGAAGCAGTCGTAACCGGTGCCCATGTCCACGGAGTTGTCCGGGAAGCGCTCCTTCTTGGGCGCGTAGCAGGGCTCCAGCTTCTCGCCCGGTACGTACGGCCGGGTCGGCAGCGCGGGCAGCCGCACGATCGTCAGGTCCATCGTGCTGCCCCGGCTGTGCCCCGACTTCTCGGCGATGTAACCGTCCTCGAACAGCCGGGTCTTGTCGACCTGCGGATAGAACTCGCCCTTCATCCGCTGGTCGCCGAGGTCCTTCGCCCAGTCGACGAAGCGGTCCACCGCGCGCTGAGGCCGGTAGCAGTCGTACACCTTCAGGGTGTAGCCCCGGCGCAGCAGTTGACGCTGCACCCGGTGCAGGGCCAGGGCCGCCGGGCGGGTCACGAGACACAGCGGCCTGCGGTAGCCGTCGATCGGGCGGCCGGTGAAGTTGTGCGGCGTGATGTACCGGATCTCCTGGCGGATCGTCGGGTCCACGTCGCTCAGCGCCACGAACTCCTTCGGCGCCCTGGGCTCTTCCCGCGCCTGCGCAGGGGCGGGCGAGGCGAGGGCCAGCAGAGCGGCGACGGGCAGGGCGAGCGCGCGCAGCGCGGCGTTGATTCTTGGCATGAGCACCCAGATACCCAGTCCCGCCGGACCGCGAACCAGACCGGACGTGCCGTCGGCTCGACCGTCGACGAGAGGGGCGTCTCGCCGATCATGCCGGGCTCCCGGCGCCTGGCACGGCACCTCGCAGTGCCGTGCTCGTCGCACTCCGCGCCCCCCAGGCGGCGCCGGAAGGTGCCCCCGCACCAGACAACGCCCCCTAGCGTGGCGACGGGGCCTCCGGAGCCGCGCCCCGCACCCGCACCGGATACCCCGCCTCGACGCCGCCCTCCCGCTCGACCCGCACCTCGTCCCCGCGCATCCGGGAGACGAACCGCAGCAGCTCCGCCTTGTCCCAGCCGTCGCCCGCGTCCACCGCCATCGACCCGCCGCCCTTGCGCCCCTGGCACGGCGGCCACACCTCCAGCTCCACGCCGCCGTCCGGCGACGCGACGGGTATCACCGCGCCCGCCCGGGCCAGCACCGGGACGCGGGACAGCGGGGCGTCGACCACCACCTGCCCGGGGCCCTCGTAGGCGCGGCCGGTGGCCGTGTCGTACCAGCGGCCGCGCGGCAGCCGCACCGCCCGCCGCACGGCGCCCTCCTCCAGCACCGGCGCCACCAGCAGCGCGTCACCCAGCAGGAAGGCGTCCTCGCAGTCGCGCAGCGCCCGGTCCTTGGGCTGCCGCCACCACAGGGGGCGCACATACGGCGCGCCGGTACGCTCCGCCAGCCGCGCGAGGGTCATGAAGTACGGCAGCAGCCGCTGCCGCTCCCGCAGGGCCGCCGCCGCGTGCTCCAGCACCCCGGCCCCGAACTCCCACGGCTCGCGCCGCCCGGCCGTGACCGCCGAACGCGTACGGAACAGCGGCAGGTACGCGCCCAGCTGGAACCAGCGCAGATACAGCTCCGGCGACGGGGAGCCGGTGAAGCCGCCGATGTCCGGCCCTGAGTACGGAACCCCCGAGAGCCCGAGCCCGAGGACCAGCGCCAGCGAGGCGCGCAGCCCCGGCCAGCCGGTCGTGACGTCGCCGGACCAGGTGCCCCCGTACCGCTGGAGCCCCGCCCAGCCGGAGCGGGAGAAGAGGAAGGGCCGCTCGTCGGGGCGCAGCTCGCCCAGCCCCTCGTATCCGGCCCGGGCCATGGCCAGCCCGTACACGTTGTGTGCCTCCCGGTGGTCGCCGCCCCGGCCCTCCAGGGCGTGCCGGGCCGAGCGCGGCAGGGTGGGCTCGCCGAAGGCGGCGAACGACACGGGCTCGCACCTGTCGTGCCACACCCCGGAGAAGCCCTGCGCCAGCCGCTCCGCGTACAGCCCGCCCCACCACTTGCGCACCCGCGGATCGGTGAAGTCCGGATACACCGACTCGCCCGCCCACACCACTCCGCGCACCTCCCGGCCGCGGGCGTCGGTGACGAAGCCTTCCGCCGCCGCCCCGCTGTCGTACACCTCGTTGCCCGGTTCCGCCTTCACCGCGGGGTCCACGACCGAGACCAGCCGCACCCCGTCCTCGCGAAGCCCGGCGGCGAGCCCGGGCAGATCGGGGAACCGCGCCGCGTCCACCGTGAAGCCCCGGTTCCCGGCCAGGTGGTCGATGTCCAGGTGCAGCGCGGACAGCGGCAGGTTCCGATCCCGGTAGCCCGCCACCACCCGCCGTACCTCGTCCGCGCCGCCGAGCCCCCGGCGCGCGTGGTGGTGGCCGAGCGCCCAGCCCGGCGGCACGGCGGGGGAGCCGGTCAGCGCGGCCCAGCCGTGCAGCACCCGGGCCGGGGTGCCCACGAACACCCAGGAGCGCACCGGCCCGCCCTCCATGCGCATCCGGACGCCACCCGGCCGGTCGTGCCCCGAACCCGCGCCCTCCTCGCCCTCCCGCAGGGTGACCGTGCCGTCCCACGAGTTGTCGTGGAACACCAGATGGGTGCCCGCGTCGGCCACCACCAGCTGCACCGGCATGGTCAGATACAGAGGATCGTCGCCCGGCCCGAAGCCGCCGCCGGGATCGGTGTTCCACAGCCGGTACGAGCCGTCCC
Source organism: Streptomyces sp. NPDC005962 (assembly GCF_040629205.1). Lineage (NCBI taxonomy): Bacteria > Bacillati > Actinomycetota > Actinomycetes > Kitasatosporales > Streptomycetaceae > Streptomyces > Streptomyces sp. NPDC005962. The sequence continues at coordinate 193,545 of NZ_JBEXVE010000015.1, forward strand.
TCAGCCGCGGCCCGCCCGCCCGTCCGCCGAGGCCGAAGAACCGCGCGTCCGCCGTCACCTCCGACCGCTGGTGCCAGCGCGCGCCCGCGACCCCCGCGCCCGCCCCCTCCGCGCCCCGGCTCTCGCTCCCGCGCTCGATCACCGCCTCGGCCGGTTCCCACCAGCGCGGCGGCAGATCCCGCCGCAGCACCACGCCGCCCGGGGTGCGCATCTCCACCGTGCCCATCCGCGACACCGAGACCGTGACCCGCTCCGACACCACCCGCCAGCCGCCGTCCGTGTCCGGCTCCAGCTGGGCCCGCTCGTCCGCCTCCGGGCAGGCGCCGTGCAGCGCGTACGACGGCTCCGGCCCGGCCCCGTCCCAGCCGCAGAACACCGCACCGCCCGCCGCCACCCGCACCCGCAGCGAGGACCGGGCGAACCGCACCACCCCACCGCCCGGCTGCGGGTCCGCACCCTCCACCACACCCGGCACCCGCGCCAGCTCCGCGCCCCGGCGCGGCAGTCCGGTCGCGTCCGAACGGCGGCGCCGCCACGCCCACCGCAGGGAGCGCAGCCCCTGCGCCGTACCGACCACCTTCACCGACCGCACCAGGTCACGCGCATTCATACTGATCACTGTGCCATTGACGAGGCAGGACGCGACCGTGGTTCAACTGCCGTTCACCCGTGGTCGGCCCACATGCCACCTGCCCCGGATGTGGAGCAGCGCCCCTGGTGCACAAGTCGATCACATGGCATCGTCCTGCACGGACCCAGATGCACCTGCACGGACCCCGATGCAGCGGACCGCGGACCTCCCGGGAGCCGACACAGATGAACACCGCAGCGCACTCCGACCACCTGCCCGGCCCCCTGTGGCAGCCCGGCGCGGACCGGATCGCCCGCGCCCAGCTGACCCGCTTCCACGCCTGGGCGGCCGAGCGGCACGGCGCGCCCGCCGCCCGCCCCGGTGACCCGGCCGCGAGCTACGCCGCGCTGCACCGCTGGTCGGTGGAGGAGCTGGAGACCTTCTGGCGCGCGGTCGCCGAGTGGTTCGAGGTGCGCTTCGGCACCCCGTACGAGACCGTCCTCGCCGACGCGCGCATGCCCGGTGCCCGCTGGTTCCCCGGCGCCACCCTCAACTACGCCGAACACGCGCTGCGCGCGGGCGAGGACCCTGCCCGCGCCGACGAGCCCGCGCTGCTCCACGTCGACGAGACCCATGAGCCGCGCCCCGTCACCTGGGCCGAGCTGCGCGGCCAGGTCGGCGCGGCCGCCGCCACGCTGCGGCGGCTCGGCGTCCGGCCCGGCGACCGGGTCAGCGGCTACCTCCCCAACATCCCGCAGGCCGCCATCGCCTTCCTCGCCACCGCCGCCGTCGGCGGGGTGTGGACCTCCTGCGCCCCCGACTTCGGCGCGCGCGGCGTCCTGGACCGCTTCCAGCAGGTCGAGCCGGTCGTCCTGTTCACCGTCGACGGCTACTCCTACGGCGGCAAGACCCACGACCGCACCGGGACCGTCGCCGAGCTGCGCCGCGAACTGCCGACCGTGCGCGCCGTCGTCCATGTCCCGCTGCTCGGCACGCCCACCCCCGAAGGGGCGCTGGCCTGGGACGACATCGTCCGCGACGAGAGCGAACCGGTCTTCGAGCAGGTGCCCTTCGACCATCCGCTGTGGGTGCTCTACTCCTCCGGCACCACCGGGCTGCCCAAGGCGATCGTGCAGTCCCAGGGCGGCATCCTGCTGGAGCACCTCAAGCAGCTGGGCCTGCACTGCGACCTCGGCCCCGGGGACCGCTTCTTCTGGTACACCTCCACCGGCTGGATGATGTGGAACTTCCTGGTGTCCGGGCTGCTGGCCGGAGCCACCGTGGTGCTGTACGACGGCAGCCCCGGCCACCCGGACACCGCCGCCCAGTGGCGCATCGCCGAGCGCACCGGCACCACGCTGTACGGCACCTCCGCCGCGTACGTCATGGCCTGCCGCAAGGCCGGTGTCCATCCGGGGCGCGACTTCGACCTCTCCCGGGTGAAGTGCGTCGCCACCACGGGTTCACCGCTGCCACCGGACGGCTTCCGCTGGATTCACGACGAGGTGGCGGAGGACATGTGGATCGCCTCCGTCAGCGGCGGCACCGATGTGTGCAGCTGCTTCGCGGGCGCCGTACCGACCCTCCCCGTCCACATCGGCGAGCTCCAGGCCCCCGGCCTCGGCACCGACCTGCAGGCCTGGGACGCGCAGGGCAGGCCGGTGGTCGACGAGGTCGGCGAGCTGATCGTCACCCGCCCCATGCCGTCCATGCCGGTCCGCTTCTGGAACGACCCGGACGGCAGCCGCTACCGCGACAGCTACTTCGAGATGTTCCCCGGCGTCTGGCGCCACGGCGACTGGATCACCCTCACCTCCCGCGGCACGGTCGTCATCCACGGCCGCTCCGACTCCACGCTCAACCGGCAGGGCGTACGGATGGGGTCCGCCGACATCTACGAGGCCGTCGAACGCCTCCCCGAGATCCGCGAATCCCTCGTCATCGGCGTCGAACAGCCCGACGGCGGCTACTGGATGCCGCTCTTCGTCCACCTCGCCCCCGGCGCGACCCTGGACGAGGACCTGCTGGCCCGCATCAAGAGCACGATCCGCAAGGAGCTCTCCCCGCGCCACGTCCCCGACGAGGTCATCGAGGTCCCGGGCGTCCCCCACACCCTCACCGGCAAGCGCATCGAGGTCCCGGTCAAACGCCTCCTCCAGGGCACGGCCCTGGACAAGGCGGTCAACCCGGGGTCGGTGGACGACATGGACCTGCTGCGGCACTACGAGCGCCTGGCCCGGACGAGGGGCCTCTCGGCCGACTAACGGTGCGTCGACGGGACGTGTGTCGGGTCCAACTGGTCGGCCAGGCAGGCCAGATAGAGGGAGAGCGCACCGCGGTCGCGCAGTGAGCGGCCGCTGATCTGCTCGATCTTGTTCATGCGGTAGACGAGGGTGTTGCGGTGGATGTGCAGCGCCGCCGACGCCCGCACCAGGTTGAAGCCGTTCTCGCACCACGCCACCACCGTCTCCCGCAGCACCGGCCAGTCCGGCTGCGCGCGCAGTTCCACGGCGGTCAGGGCGAGGAGACGGGCCCGGGTGTGCTGCCCGACGGCGGCCAGCAGCTGGTGGCCGCGCAGATCACCGATGCGGTGGACAGGCGCGCCGGGGGCGACGCGGGCGCCGAGCCGCAGCGCGTCGCACGCGTCCTGGTACGAGTCGTGCAGCCCGCCGACGGACGAGGCCGGTTCGCCGATCCCGGCGCGCAGCACCAGGCCGTACCGTACGTCGGCGACCTCCGTGAGCCGCCCGCAGACCGCCGCCACCCCCGCGTCGACGGCCTCGCCGCGCAGCCGGTGCAGCACCCCGATCCATCCGGGGGCGGCGTTCGCGACGATGTCCTGCGGATCGGGGAACGCCTCGCGGACGGTGCGCAGCAGCTCCGGGCGGACCAGCGCGGTGTCCCGGGGACGGCGTCCACCGGTGTACCCGGTGCCATGGCCGCGTCCGCCGCCCCCGCGCTCCTCGTCCGGCACCGTCACCTCCATCGCGATCGCGACCCGTGAGAGCCGCAGGTCGAAGCCCAGCTCGGCGGCGCGGAAGACGATGAAGTCGGGCTCGACGACCTGTGCGTCGTAGGAGGCGACGTCGACGATCAGGTCCTCCAGCACCCGTTCCCTCAGCACCCGCGAGCGCAGCAGCACGGACTCCCGCATCAGGATCTCCGTCTGCCGTTTCACCAGCAGCCCAAAGCGGCCCACCTGGGCGGGTGTGCCGGTGATCCCGACCGTGCCGACCGCGTGCCCGTCCCGGACCAGGGGGAGCGTGACACCGGCGCGCACGCCCCGCAGGGACTGGGCCTGCGCGGTCGTGTGGGTGGCGGGCTCCTGGGTGCGCAGCACCTCGACGGACGCCTCGTGGAAGGTGCCGACGCGGCTCCGGTCGCCGCTGCCGATGACCGTGCCCTCGCTGTCGGTGATGAGGACGTTGAATCCGATGACCGCCGAGGTGTCCCCGGCGATCTCCTGGGCGAGTGACGGGCTGAGCATGCGTGGACCCCCGTCGAGAGGTGCGCGGGACGTGGCCCGAGGGGTGGCGCGAAGTGGGACGCACCATACAGTGCGGCAAACCTTATCCGCCATATATTCGTACGAAATAGCCAGTGACCGAAGCTCGGTGCACTCGTAGCGTATGGGGCAATTCACGCCACCGCCGCGGTGATGACGCGGTGAACGGCGGGCTCTGCCCAGCCCCGACACGGAAGGCCGATCCGATGGCCCGTGTACGCATCCTCCTCACAGCCCTGTCCGTGATGCCGCTCCTCGCCCTGACCGCCTGTGGATCGGACAGCGACGCCGCCGCTCCCAAGAAGGTCTCCGCGAAGACGGCGGCGCTCGGAACGATCGACCCCGGCGTCCTGAAAGTGGCCGTCCAGCCCTACGCGCCCTACACCACCGTCAAGGACGGCAAGATCGTCGGCCTCGACGGCGACATCCTCCAGTACGCCGCCAAGAAGCTCGCCCTCTCCATCCAGCCCGAGACGACGGACTTCGCGGGCATGCTCGCCGGGGTCCAGTCCCGGCGGATGGACATCACCATCGGCGGCGTCGCCTGGACCAAGGACCGCCAGAAGCAGGGACTGTTCACCGACCCGCCCTACTACTCGCCCCCGGCGATGGCGGTCGGCTCGGGCAAGAGGTACAAGACCATCGACGACCTGAAGGGCCTGCGCCTGGGCACCGTCGAGGGCTATGTCTGGGTCAAGTCCATCAAGGCGGTCCCCGGCGCCCAACTGCGCGCCTATCCCGACGCCAACGGCGTCTTCGACGACCTCGCCGCGGGCCGCATCGACGTCGGCTTCCTCGACCCGCTCATCATCATCGCGGCCGAGAAGGAACGCTCCGAGAAGATCAAGACCGAATACCTGACGCCGCCGACCGCCGCGCAGGTCAAGGCCAAGCCCGCCTACGAGTACTTCCGCCCGTACCAGACCGGCTTCTACCTCCCCAAGAAGGCCACCAAGCTGGAGAAGGCCATCTCCGCCCAGGTCGACGCCATGTACAAGAACGGCGAGCTGACGAAGCTGATCAAGAAGTGGGGCGGCGACCCGCAGCAGTTCCTGAAGCCCGCCACCGACGTCGCCCCCGCACGGCGCGGAGTCGACCGGCCCGCCGACTGGAACGCCCCGTCCATCACCTCCGCCGGACAGTGAGGGGGCCACCGCCGTGACGACCGCCGCCGGACTCTTCCAGGTCCCCTGGTCCGACTACCGCTCCGATCTGCTCGACGCCCTGCTCAAGACGGTCTCGTACACCGCCGTCAGCTTCGCGGGCGCCGCCCTCCTCGGCCTGGCGGTGGCGCTGCTGCGGCTGAGCCGCGTATGGCCGCTGCGCGCCCTGGCCGCCGTCTACACCGAGCTGTTCAAGAACATCCCCCTGCTCGCCATCATCTTCCTGACCTACTTCGGCCTGGGCTCGGTCGACATCCGGCTCGACGTCTTCACGGCCGGATGCCTGAGCCTCATCGTCTTCTACTCCGCCTATCTGTCCGAGATCTTCCGCGCCGCCATCAGCGGAATCCACGACGGCCAGACGGAAGCCGGCGAGGCGCTCGGACTGAGCCGCCTGAGCGTCTTCGGCCACGTGGTCTTCCCACAGGCCCTGCGCCTGGCACTGCCCGGCACCAACACCATGCTGGTCGACCTGCTCAAGGGCACCTCCCTGCTGGTCACGATCTCCGCCGCCGAGCTGATGTCCGAGGCGCGGCTCATCACCTCCTCCACCTTCCGGGCACTGGAGGTGTACCTCGTCATCTCGGCCGTGTACTTCGCCCTCTGCTACCCGCTGTCCCAACTGCTGCTCGCGCTGGAGCGCGCCATCCGGGCCGGAAAGCCGCTCACCCCGCGACGGCGGCGCCGACTGCGCACCGCCCGCGTCCTGCTCGCCGAGACGCCCGCCCTCGCCGAGACGCCCGCCCTGGCCGACACCCCGTCCCCGAAGGAGGCGACGGCATGACCACCGACGCCGTCGTACGGATCACCGACCTCGGCAAGTCCTTCGACGGACGCCGCGTCCTCGACGATGTCTCACTCGACGTACCGCGCGGCCGGATCGTCAGCGTCATCGGCCAGAGCGGCGGCGGAAAAACGACCCTGCTGCGCTGCGTCAACCTGCTGGAACGCCCCGACACCGGCACCATCGAGGTGGCGGGCGAGACGGTCCACAGCGACGGACGGACCGTCTGCCGCGACCTCGCCCGGCTGCGCCGCACCGTCGGCATGGTCTTCCAGCGCTTCCACCTCTTCCCGCACCTGACCGCCGTCGAGAACGTCATGCTGGCCCAGGTCAAGGCGGGCGTCCCCGAACGCACCGCCCTGGAGCGCGCCGTCGTACTGCTGCGCCGGGTCGGGCTCGCCCACCGCGGCCTCGCCCACCCCGACCAGATGTCCGGCGGTGAACAGCAGCGCGTCGCCATCGCGCGGGCCCTCGCGCTCAAGCCCGAAGTGCTGCTCTTCGACGAGCCCACCTCGTCGCTCGACCCGGAGGCGACCCGTGAAGTCCTGCGGGTCATGCGCGAGCTGGCCCGGGAGGGGATGACGATGATGCTCGTCACCCACGAACTGCCCTTCGCCCGCGAGGTGTCCGACTGGGTCGCCTTCGTCGACGGCGGCCGGATCATCGAGGCGGGCCCGCCCGCCGACGTACTCGGACAGCCCCAGCAGGCGCGCACCCGGGCGTTCCTGACCACCTACGAGTCCACCGCCGTCGTCGGCGCATAGGGGACACGTCATGGACACCATGCACGGCAGCGGTCCGGTGGTGGTCGTCGGCGGCGGGGTGGTCGGCCTGTGCACGGCGTACTACCTGGCCGAACACGGGCTGCCGGTCGAGATCGTGGAACGGCGCGGAGTGGGCTCCGGCGTCTCCCGCGGCAATGCGGGGTGGGTCTGCCTCAGCCACTCCACCCCCGTCCCCGCCCCGGGCGTACTGCGCTACGCGGCGCGCTCCCTCGGCAGACCGGACTCCCCGCTCTATCTGCGCCCGCTGCCGGACCCCGCGTTCGTACGCTGGCTGTGGCGCTTCTGGCGCAGCAGCACGCCCACGGCGTTCCGGCGCGGCTACGCGGCCATCGCCGAGCTGAACCGCACCACGTTCGCCCTCTTCGACGGGCTGCGCGAGGCGGGAGTCGAGACCACCCTCAGCCGCCCGGGCATGGTGCACGCGTTTCTGTCGCCCGGCGAGGCACGGCACCACCTCCAGCTCCAGCGGCAGATGGCGGACGGCCGCTACCCGCTCCCGGACGACGTCAGCACCGGCCCCGAGGCGATGGCCCTGGACCCTTCGCTGGCACCGGGCGTCCAGGCCGCCTACCTCGTCCCCGGAGAAGGCGTCCTGGACCCGGTGGCCTTCGCCCAGGCCCTCGAAGAACGGCTCGCGGCGACCGGGGTGAAGGTCCACGAGAACGTGGCGGCGACCGGCTTCCGGCGCGGCCGGGCCGGGGACCGGGTCACCGCGGTGACCACCGACACCGGCGAGATCCCCTGCTCGGCCGTCGTCGTCGCGGCCGGAGTGCGCTCCGCGGACCTGCTGCGCGACCTGGGCCACCGGCTGCCGCTCCAGGCGGGCAAGGGCTACAGCTTCTCCGTCGGCCTCGACCCCGCGCCGACCCACACCCTGTACTTCGGCGAGCACCGGGCGGTGGCCTCCCCGATCGGCGGCACCACCCGCATCGCCGGGACGATGGAGCTGAGCGGCAACAACAACCGGCTCGACTGGCGCAGGATCGTCGCCGTCGCACGGGCCAGCCGCCACTACCTCGGCCAGTGGTTCGACGATCCGGACGACCTGGTGGCGCTGATCCGCGACCCCTGGGTCGGCGGCCGTCCGTTCCTGCCCGACGGGCTGCCGGTCATCGACCGCGTACCCGGAACCGGAAACGCCTTCGCCGCCACCGGCCACGGCATGCTGGGCGTGACGCTCGGCCCGGTCACCGGCAGCGAACTCGCCTCCTACGTCGTCACCGGCCGCCGCCCCGCCGCCCTCACCCCGTTCCGCCTCGACCGGCTCCGCGGCTGACAGCCCGATGACGCGTCCGCCGGAGCGTTGTCAGTGCCCCCGGTTACGGTGAGTGAGCACTGAACGTCCGCGCTGAGGGGGAGTCATGGCGCACACCGACACCGGCGGCACACACCGCGCGAAGCCCACCGCGATCCGGGCCTTACGTAGGGAAGTGCCCAGTACCGTCGCGCTGTTGGCCGCCGAGGAGGACTTCGCCGCCATGCGGGGATACGCCTCGTTCGGCTTCGCCGACCACGCCCGGTACCTGCGGGCAATGGAGGGGCTGCTGCGCGCGCTCTCGTCACAGGGAGTGCACACCACCGTCGCCCTCTTCGACCCCGTCGCGTACCAGGAGTACTGCGCGCACACCCGGCTCGACCCGGACACCCCCAGGAGCCGCAGCCGCTACACGGCGGAGGTGGCGTCCACGGGCGCCACCGTCGTCTACGAGGGCCAGCCCCTCGACCAGCTGCTGCCGCGCCTGATCACCGTGGCCGAGGAGCGCGCCACCTGGGAGTACGCCTCGGCGGTGCTCGCCCGGGCGGGCGGCTGCGGCGGCCCCGGCGGCTGTGGGGGCGGCACCGCACACGCGGCGTTCGACCGCGCCGCCGCCGCGCTGTTCGCCGTGCTCGACGCGGCGGGGCCGGGCCTGCACCACCTGGTGTGCAGCGTCCCGGTGGACGACACGCCCCTGGCCGCCGTGGTGCACGCCACCACGCGGGAAGGGCGGCCGCCCAGGCTCGCCGAACCCGGCGCGCTCGTCTTCCGCACCGTGCTGGCCTGCGGCATCGCCACCCAGAGCCCCGGCGGCGTCGTCCTGCGCACCAGCCTGCCCGGAGCCCCGGACACGCTGCGCGGCTGGGCGCTGCGCGACGGCTGGCTGCGCCCGCTGACCGAGGCCGAGGTCTTCACCGCGTACTGCACCGACGCGCGGACCGGCGAGCCGATCCCGCCGGAGCACGGCGTCGAATACCGGGCGGGCCTCCCGCTGCCCCGGCCCGAGGACGAGACGGGGTGACGAAACGGCGAAGGGCCCGTCCCACCGCGGCCAACCGCGGCGGGACGGGCCCCGCACCCGCTCACCTCACCGGCTCACTCGCCGGACAGCACCGCCTGCGCGGCCCGCCGGGCGTCCTCGGCGGTGTCCGCCGCGCGCGCCGCCGAAGCGGCCCGCTCGCACTGGGCGAGCGTGTGCTTGGCCAGCGTGGCCCGGACATACGGAATCGACGCGGCACCCATGGAGAGGCTGGTGACGCCCAGACCGGTCAGCACACACGCCAGCAGCGGGTCGGAGGCGGCCTCGCCGCACACCCCGCAGCTCTTGCCCTCGGCCCGCGCGGACTCCGCCGACGCCGCGACCAGGTCGAGCAGCGCGGGCTGCCACGGGTCCTGCAGCCGCGACACCGCACCCACCTGCCGGTCCGCGGCGAACGTGTACTGCGCCAGGTCGTTGGTGCCCAGCGACAGGAACTCGACCTCCTGAAGGATCGAGCGGGCCCGCAGCGCGGCCGACGGAATCTCCACCATCGCACCGAACTTGGCCTGCAGCCCGGCCTCCCGGCACGCGTCCGCGAACGCCTTGGCGTCCAGCCGGTCGGCCACCATCGGCGCCATGACCTCAAGGTAGACCGGCAGCCCTTCCGCCGCCTTGGCCAGCGCCGTCAGCTGCGTCCGCAGGACGTCGGGGTGGTCCAGCAGCGTCCGCAGCCCGCGTACGCCCAGCGCCGGGTTGGGCTCGTCGGACGGGGTGAGGAAGTCCAGCGGCTTGTCCGCGCCCGCGTCCAGGACCCGCACCACCACCCGGCCCTCGGGGAACGCCTCCAGCACCTGCCGGTAGGCCTCGGTCTGCTTCTCCTCCGACGGCGCCTTCGTGCTGTCGTCGAGGAAGAGGAACTCCGTACGGAACAGCCCCACGCCCTCGGCGCCCGCCTCGACCGCCGCCGGGACGTCCGCCGGACCGCCGACATTCGCCAGCAGCGGCACCTTGTGCCCGTCGGAGGTCGCGCCAGGACCGGACGAGGCGGCCAGCGCCGCCCGCCGCTCCTCGGCGGCCCGGGTCAGCTCCGCCCGCTTGTCCTCGCTCGGCGACACGAAGATCTCGCCCGTGGAGCCGTCCACGGCGATCATGGTGCCCTCGATCAGCTCCCTGGCACCGGGCAGCGCCACCACGGCCGGTACCCCGAGGGCGCGCGCCAGAATCGCGCTGTGGCTTGTCGGCCCGCCCTCCTCGGTCACGAAGCCGAGCACCAGGGTCGGATCGAGCAGCGCCGTGTCCGCCGGGGCGAGATCGCGCGCGATCAGCACATACGGCTCGTCGCTGTCGGGCACGCCCGGCATCGGCACACCCAGCAGCCGCGCCACGATCCGGTTCCGCACATCGTCGAGGTCGGCCACCCGGCCCGCCAGGTACTCCCCGGCCCCGGCCAGCAGCGCCCGGTACGCGGCGAAGGCGTCGTACACCGCGCGCTCGGCGGTGCTGCCCACCGCGATCCGACGTTCGACGTCGGCGATCAGCTCCGGGTCCTCCGCCATCATGGCCTGCGCTTCGAGCACGGCCTGGGCCTCGCCGCCCGCCAGATTGCCGCGCGCGATCAGGTCCGCCGAAACGGCCTCCACCGCCTGGCGCGCCCGCTGCTGCTCACGCGGTGCCTCGTCGGCCGGAATCTGCTTCGCCGGCGGCTCCAGCACCGCCGTGCCCATGTGGCGCACCTCGCCGATGGCCACGCCGTGGCTCACGCCGACGCCTCGCAGCGTTGTCTCCATGTCACCTGTCCCCGGTCGATATGGCGGAACCCCGCCGTGGTGGATGTCGTACTCGCCGTCGACGCCGCCCGGACCGGTTCCGGACGGCGTCGAGGTCACGTCCAGCTGAACAGTGTGTCGCCCGGCTTCACATCGCCGTCCTCCCGGACCGCCGCGAGTGAGTCGGCCGTGGCCTCCAGGGCCACGACCGGGCAGATCGGCGACTTGCCGGCGGCCACCGCCACCGCGGGGTCCCAGCGCACGATCGCGTCGCCGCGCCTGACGGTGTCCCCCTTGTTGATGAGCACCTCGAAGCCGTCGCCGCTCAGCTGCACGGTGTCGATCCCGAGGTGGGTGAGTACCCCATGCCCCTCCTCGTCCACGACCACGAACGCGTGCGGGTGCAACGAGACGACGATGCCGTCGACCGGGGCCACCGCTACACAGGGTTCGAGCACCGGGTCGATCGCCGTACCCGGCCCGACCATCGCGCCCGAGAAGACCGGATCGGGAACCGCTGTCAGTCCGATCGCGCGCCCGGCGAGCGGAGACGTCACGGTGGTCATGGGAAGCCTCCCGGGATGAAGATCCATCTCGCGCTGTCACCGCCTGTCCCGGACAGCGCACTGCCCAGAAGGGTAAGTCATAGGAACTTGGGATTCCGCACAAGCGGCGCAGGCCGGAGACCCCCGGGGCCCCCGAATCGATTTGCCACCGCCGCGTGAGGCGCTGTACTGTCTTACTCCTGCCCATCCGGAAGAAGCATCGCAGTCAGCTGCGGCCTCGTCCAGGTGAGGGCGGCACCTTACAGTCACTTGATCCAAATCCCGGATCTGCTTTTGCATGCCGTGCGAAAGACAGCGATTCGGAAAGCGGAAAAAGGTCTGATAGCGTGTGAAACACCGAAGGGGAGCGCCCGGAGAGACCGGTGATACGGTTTCAAAGGAAGCGTCCGTTCCTTGAGAACTCAACAGCGTGCTAAAAGTCAACGCCAAATATGTTGATACCCCGTCCACATC